>DATGLU010000742.1:0-4881 GCA_035294045.1 Roseiarcus sp.
TGTCTCGGCGATCCTGCAGAAGCTCGGCGTCGAGAGCCGGACGCAAGCGGTGATCGCCGCGGCGAATATCGAGAAGGGGCTGTGGCCGACGAAGGCGGAGTGAGGGCGGTCGGCGATCGTACCTTTATCCCGCGAAGGGGGAAGGCCGCGCGAGCGCAGGGTTTCGCGCGCGGCCGGCCCTTCTCACGACGGCCGAGGCGCGCCGGCGGGTCGACCGAGCGAAGCAATGACGGCTTCAACTTGAAATGATCCCGCGTTAGTCTGCCCCGGGGCCGGCGCGACGCCTGCCCGTTCAGGGCAGGGAGCGCCGCGGCATGATCCTCACCATCGACACCAAGCCCTTCGACGATCAGAAGCCGGGCACGTCGGGCCTGCGCAAGAAGGTGCCGCATTTCCAGCAGCCGCATTACGTCGAGAATTTCATCCAGTCGATTTTCGATTCGCTCGAAGGCTATGCCGGCAAGACGCTGGTCGTCGGCGGCGACGGGCGCTACTACAATCGCGAGGCGATCCAAAAGGTGATCAAGATCGCCGCGGCCAACGGCTTCGGCAGATTGCTGGTCGGCCGCGGCGGATTGATCTCGACGCCGGCCGTCTCCTGCATCATTCGCGGCCGTCAGGCCTTCGGCGGGATCATCCTCTCGGCGAGCCACAATCCCGGCGGCCCGGACGGCGATTTCGGCATCAAGTACAATATCGGCGCCGGCGGCCCGGCGCCGGAAAAGATCACCGACGCGATTTTCGCGCGCAGCAAGACGATCGCGCGCTATCGGATTTCCGACGCGCCGGATGTCGAGCTCGACAGGATCGGCGTCACCCGCGTCGAGAATACCGAGGTCGAGATCATCGATCCGGTCGCCGACTACAAGGCGCTGATGAAGACCTTGTTCGATTTCGAGGCGATCGAAGCCTTGTTCGATTCAGGCTTTAAGATGCGCTTCGACGCGATGCACGCCGTGACCGGTCCTTACGCTCACGCCATCCTCGAAGACGAGCTCGGCGCGGCGCGGGGTACCGTGATGAACGGAACGCCGCTGCCGGATTTCGGCGGCCATCATCCCGACCCGAACCTGACTTACGCCAAGGACCTCTACGATCTGATGATGTCGCCGGAAGCGCCGAATTTCGGCGCCGCCTCGGACGGCGACGGCGACCGCAACCTGATAATCGGCCGCGGCATTTTCATCACGCCGTCCGATTCGCTCGCCATGCTTGCCGCCAATGCGACCTATGCGCCGGGCTACGCCAAGGGCCTTGCCGGCATCGCCCGCTCGATGCCGACCAGCGCCGCCGCCGACCGCGTCGCCTCCCATCTCAAGATCAACTGCTACGAGACGCCGACGGGCTGGAAATTCTTCGGCAACCTGCTCGACGCCGGCCTCGCCACCTTGTGCGGCGAGGAGAGCTCCGGCACCGGCTCGAACCATGTGCGCGAAAAGGACGGGCTCTGGGCGGTCCTGCTCTGGCTCAACATTCTCGCCAAGCGCCGCATCTCGGTCGCCGATCTCGCCCGCGAGCATTGGGCGACGTACGGGCGTAATTACTATACGCGTCACGACTACGAAGAACTTGATCTCGCCGCCGCCAATGGCCTGATGGACGCGCTGCGCGGCCAATTCGCGACGCTGCCGGGAAAAAGCTTCGGGCCGCATAAAGTCGCCGCGGCCGACGATTTCGCTTATCACGATCCGGTCGACGGCTCGGATACGAGAAACCAGGGCGTGCGGGTGATGTTCGAGGGCGGCTCGCGCATCGTCTACCGCCTCTCCGGCACCGGCACGGTCGGCGCGACGTTGCGCGTCTACATCGAGCGCTACGAGCCGCCGACCGGCAATCTCGGCCAGGACGCGCAAGCCGCGCTCGCCGATTTCATCGCCCTGTCGCGCTCGCTCGCCGAGATCGAGAAGCGCACAGGACGCACGGCGCCGAGCGTCATCACCTAACCGTTGTCATTCCCGCGAAAGCGGGAATCCAGGACGTCTCAGCGTTTGCAGGATAGACCGTACTAGACTCCTGCTTACGCGGGAATGACAGGTACGTCCCTTTCAAAAGGAGAAAACCTGATGCCCCTCACGCTTCCGCCTTCTGCTGTCGTCCGCGTCTCGCGCGGCAATTTCGATCCGGCGCGCTTTGCCGAGGTCGAGCGGATGACCCGCGACACCGGCGTCTACCTCCGGTCGGCGATCAGCCGTCTGCCGGGCCTGATCGGCTATGCCGCCGGCGCGTCCCGCTCGGGCTCGATGGTCCATGTCAGCCTGTGGGAGAGCGAGGAGCGCGCCGAGCAGATGAGCGCCTTGAAGGAGATGATCGTCGACGCTAGGGGCGACGCCGAAAAGGTCGGCGTCTCGTTCATCCCCATCGTGAATTACCCCATCGACTGGAGCCTTTAAGCGCCGGCTCGCGACAAGCGTGCTCGGCCGACGCGTCCTTGCCAGGAGCCGAGCGCAGCGAGGCCCGCCCGCAATGGTGGGAGAGCCGAAATGTATCTTTCTGAATCGCAGAATATTGTATATGCTAGTTCCGTCCAGCCAGCGAAGGCTATCCCTTGTTCCGGCGCAGATGCGATGAGGAAAGAAAAGCGGGTCTAAGTCTTTGATAATTCCCAATCAGCGGAAATCTCCACGATTTCTCGTCTTTTTACTGATCAAATGCTTAGCCAAGCCGGCGGAAGCCTATTTCCTTCCAAGGATTCTGAAAGACAGAAAATCCTTCCCAAAGGGAAATTTCTTATTTCCTTCGGGAAGGCCTATCATCTTCAGGAATGACAGGTCCGCCCGAGAGCGATTGCGGCGCGGGCTGCTTTTTGCGACAAGCAGATGACTTCCGGCCCGCGAAATCGCCGCCGGCCGCTCCCATATCAGGTTCACGTCCATGCCCGCTTATCGATCGCGCACTTCCACTCACGGCCGCAACATGGCGGGCGCGCGCGGCCTTTGGCGCGCCACCGGCATGAAGGACGGCGATTTCGGCAAGCCGATCATCGCCATCGCCAATAGCTTCACGCAATTCGTGCCCGGCCATGTCCATTTGAAAGACCTCGGCCAGCTCGTCGCGCGCGAGGTCGAGGCGGCGGGCGGCGTCGCCAAGGAGTTCAACACGATCGCGGTCGATGACGGCATCGCCATGGGCCATGACGGCATGCTCTATTCGCTGCCGTCGCGCGAATTGATCGCCGACGCCGTCGAATTCATGGTCAATGCGCATTGCGCCGACGCGCTGGTCTGCATCTCCAATTGCGACAAGATCACGCCCGGCATGCTGATGGCGGCGCTTCGCCTCAACATTCCGGCGGTCTTCGTCTCGGGCGGCCCGATGGAGGCGGGCAAGGTCGTGCTCGCCGGCAAGGCCAAGAAGGTCGACCTCATCGACGCGATGGTCGCGGCCGCCGACAGCGCGGTCAGCGAGAGCGATCTGAAGGTGATCGAGCGCTCGGCCTGCCCGACCTGCGGCTCGTGCTCGGGCATGTTCACCGCCAATTCGATGAATTGCCTGACCGAGGCGCTCGGCCTGTCGCTGCCCGGCAACGGCACGATCGTCGCCACCCATGCCGACCGCAAGCGGCTCTTCGTCGAGGCCGGCCATCTCGTCGTCGATCTCGCCCGCCGCTACTACGAGCAGGACGACGCCAGCGTCCTGCCGCGCAGCATCGCCTCGTTCGCGGCGTTCGAGAACGCGATGACGCTCGACATCTCGATGGGCGGTTCGACCAACACGGTGCTGCATCTGCTCGCCGCGGCCCACGAGGCCGGAATCGATTTCACCATGCGCGACATCGACCGGCTGTCGCGGCGCGTGCCGGTCCTGTGCAAGGTCGCGCCCTCGGTGCCCGACGTGCATATCGAGGACGTGCATCGCGCCGGCGGCATCATGGGCATTCTCGGCGAGCTCGATCGCGCCGGCCTGATCAACCGGGAGACGCCGATGGTGCATGCCGAGAGCATGGCGGCTGCGCTCGAACGCAACGACATCAAGCGCGGCGTTCAGCCGTCGGTGCGCGAATTCTTCAAGGCGGCGCCGGGCGGCGTGCCGACCCAGGTCGCTTTCAGCCAGGCGGCGCGGTACGAGGCGATCGACGAGGATCGCGAAACCGGCGTGATCCGCGACGTCGAGCACGCTTTCCTGAAGGATGGCGGCCTGGCGGTGCTGCACGGCAACATCGCCGAGGACGGCTGCATCGTGAAGACGGCGGGCGTCGATGCGAGCATCCTGAAATTCTCCGGCCCGGCGCGCATTTTCGAAAGCCAGGACGACGCGGTCGCCGGCATTCTCGGCGGCAAGGTCGGCGCGGGCGACGTCGTCGTCATCCGCTACGAGGGTCCGCGCGGCGGCCCGGGCATGCAGGAAATGCTCTATCCGACCAGCTATCTGAAATCGAAAGGCCTCGGCAAGGCTTGCGCGCTCGTCACCGACGGCCGCTTTTCCGGCGGCACGTCCGGCCTGTCGATCGGCCACGTCTCGCCGGAAGCGGCGGAGGGCGGCGCGATCGGCCTCGTCGAGGAAGGCGACCGGATCGAGATCGACATCCCGAACCGGACGATCAACCTCGCCGTCTCGGAGAGCGAACTCGCCAAGCGCCGCGCCGCCATGGCGGCCAAAGGCAAGGACGCCTGGAAGCCGGCCAAGCCGCGCAAGCGCGCCGTCTCGACCGCGCTGAAAGCGTACGCTGCGCTGACGACAAGCGCGTCGCGGGGCGCGGTGCGGGAGATACCGGAAAGGCTGCGGTAGGCGGCGCTAGCCGTCATTGCGAGGAGCGCAGCGACGAAGCAATCCATTCATAGGGCGTTGCTCTACGAATGGATTTCTTCGCTGCGCTCGCAATGACGGTTGTGGGGCAGGATTTAATGAACTCCATCCGAAACAGAAGCTCTCGCTCGGCGGCTT
>DATGLU010000743.1:0-3027 GCA_035294045.1 Roseiarcus sp.
AGGGACCGACATGCTCCCTGCCGATCGCGACCCCGGACGCGCTGCGCCAGGCGCTGGCGACGCACTGAAGCGGCTGCCGCTCGACAGCCCGTTCGGTTTCCTGACCGTGGTCGAACGCGACGGCAAGATCGTCGCGCTCGAATGGGGCGGCCGGGCCAGCGGCAAGCCCGATGCAGTGCTGGTCGAAGCCAAACGCCAGCTCGAGCAATATTTCGCCAAGAAGCGCACCCATTTCGATCTGCCGCTGGCGCCCGAAGGCAGCGACGACGAGAAGCGCCTGTGGGCGCGGATGACCAAGATTCCTTACGGCCAGACCGCGACCTACGGCGAGCTGGCGCGCGAGCTCGGTCAGATGCCGCGGGCGCTCGGCCAGGGCTGCGGCCGCAATCCGATTCCGATCATCATTCCCTGCCATCGCGTGGTCAGCGCCGACGGCTCGCTTACCGGCTACAGCGCGCCCGGCGGCGTCGAAACCAAGCGCCGGCTGCTGCAATTCGAAGGCGCGTTGCTGCTATAAGACCGGAGAGGCCGGGCGGCTTCCGGCGAAAGCCGTTGAAAACATCGGCGTTGCCGATGTCGCATGAGTGAGCCATCGTTCTTTAGGGGAGTCTGATGCTGCGCTACGCGGGAGCTATTTTTTTTATGCCTGATTCTGGTTGGTTGCGGCCAGAGTCAGGAGCAGAAAGATCTTCATGCGAGCCTAGTGAAGGCCGACGCGGCGAGGGCGCAGGGCGTCAATCTCGCTACTTTCTCGACCTTAGTCCTCAATGCTAGGACGAGGTACGAGCTAGCTAAAGACAAGCTGTCATCCAATGCCAATGATGCTGCGGGGGCCGCTGTAGCGGCGCTTGAAGCTGCCAAATCGGTTTGGTTGACTAGCATGGGACAGTATTGTCCATCCCTATGCACCGACGAGATGCGTGGTCCCCTTGCCATTCTAGGACTACCAATGCCAACTGACAGCGATACGGATTGGCGTATCGAGCCTTCCAAGCGGAATGACTTTGTTTCCCGGGTTTTGTCTGCCGCCGATTTGAAGGTCAAGGTAGCTACACAAGAATTAGAATGAGTCACCGGCATTTAACGCTCAATTTTTAGTCTGGGCGCGCTTGCCGTTTGAGTCGGGCTTTACTCGGTCGTCTTTCTAGAATACATTGTATTCTGCCGTACTCTCTGCGAGGCACACATGAGCAAGAACGTGATGATCACCGCCCGGGTCGAGGACGATCTTGCGCGCCGGCTCAAGCGGTTGGCGATAGTGCAAGGACGTAGTAAGTCGTGGCTCGTCGGCCGAGCGCTCGAATCCTACATCGATTCCGAGCTCGCCTTCGTCGAGGCGGTCGAGGAAGGGCGGCGCGAAATGCGCGCCGGACGGACAATCCCTCACGCAAAGGTTTTCGCCGATCTGAAACGCCGACTCGGCACGCATAAGTGACGGTTCGCTGGACCCGGCGCGCTCGCACTGACCTTCTCGTTCAATGCGAACTTATCGCGCGCGATGACCTCGAGCGGGCGATCGCCATCGCTCTCGAGATCGAGCGGCGCATTGGCGCGCTCGGCGCGTTCCCCTATCGCGGGCGTTCAGGTCGTGTCGAAGGAACCCGCGAGCTGCCATTGCCGGGCTTGCCCTGGCTGGCGGTCTATACCGTCGACGACCACGACGTGACGATCTTGCGCTTGCTGCACGGCGCGCAGAATTGGCCCGTGCCCGAGCCTGACTAGAGCATGGATCTGCGTATCGCGTTCTTCGGCGACAGTTTCGTCAACGGCCAGGGCGATCCCGACCTGCTGGGTTGGGTCGGCCGCGTCGGTACCGCCGCGATCGCGCGCGGCCATGACGTGACGATCTACAACGGCGGCATCCGCGGCGATACCAGCGCCGACGTACGCGGGCGCTGGCGCGACGAAGCGCTGCGCCGGCTGCCGGCCGAGCATCCGCGCGCGCTGGTCTTCTCGTTCGGCGTCAACGATTGCCTCGACGCCGCCAACCGGCGCGCGCTCGAACCGGCGGCGTCGCTCGCCAATGCCCGGCAAATCCTCGCCGACGCCAAGGCGCTGGCGCCGACCTTGATGATCGGTCCGCCGCCCATCGCGGAGGCCGCGGCCAATGCACGGGTCAAAGCGTTGAGCGCCGGTTTCGACGCGTTGTGCCGCGCGCTGACGATCCCGTTCCTCGACAGCTTCGCGCCGCTGCAATCGACACCGGCCTGGATGAACTCGCTCGCCGACGGCGCCCATCCGGACCGCGGCGGCTATCGGGCGCTCGCCGATCTGGTCGATCGCTGGCCGCCATGGCGCGCATGGCTGCCTTGACCGCGGCCGGCGCCGATGACAAGGCGCGGTCGCCCGGCTAGGCTTGCCACCAATAAACGCCAATGGGAGGCATCATGGCCGAAGTCACGGTCCGCGCCGCGGATGGCGGCAGCTTTTCCGGTTATCTGGCGACGCCCAAGTCCGGCAAAGGCCCGGGCATCGTCGTCATCCAGGAAATCTTCGGCGTCAACGCGGTGATGCGCCAGATCACCGACGGCCTCGCCGGCCAGGGCTTCACCGCGTTTTGCCCCGATCTGTTCTGGCGTTTCAAGCCGGGCATCCAGATCACCGACAAGACCGAAGCCGAATGGAAGCAGGCGGTCGGCTATTTCCAGCGCTTCGACGTCGACAAAGGCGTCGAGGATCTGAAAGCGTCGCTGGCGGTGCTGCGCAAGCATCCGGCGTGCAGCGGCAAGGCCGGCGCGGTCGGCTTCTGCCTCGGCGGCAAGCTCGCCTATCTCATGGCGACGCGCACCGACGTCGATTGCAGCGTCGGCTATTACGGCGTCGGCATCCAGGACGCGCTCGGCGAGGCCAAGAACATCAAGCGACCGCTGCTGCTGCACATCGCCGGCAAGGACGAATTCGTGCCGCCGCCGGCGCAGGAGAAGATCCACGCCGGCCTCAAGGGCAATACGCACGTGACGATGTACGACTATCCCAATTGCGGACACGCCTTCGCCCGGCCCGGCGGCGCGCATTGGGATCAGGCCG
>DATGLU010000744.1:0-2977 GCA_035294045.1 Roseiarcus sp.
GCCGTGCTCGAAACGCCGGTCGGCGCCCGGTATTCGCCGAAAACGGCGCGCAAGGCCGCGCCCCATTCGCCCGTCGTGACCCCGGCTTTCGCGGCGGCGATCGAGGGCGGCATGAGGTTTCGCCCGTCTTTGGCGGCGGCGCTCAGCTCCTGCAGCGCGGCGGCGACCGCCGCCTGGTCGCGGCTCGCGCGCCAAGCGTTGAGCCGCGCGATCTGCTCGGCCTCGACATGCGGCGGAATGGCGAGGATCGTCCCCTCCCCCGCGATCAGGGGCGAGGGCTCGCTGTCGACGAAGCGATTGACGCCGACGACGATCTGCTCGCCGCGCTCGATCGCCTCCACCCGGCGCGTATTGGATTCGACGAGGCGGCGCTTCATATAGCCGCTCTCGACCGCCGCGATCGCCCCGCCCATTCGATCGATCGCGGCGAGTTCGGCGCGCGCCTCCGCCTTCAGCGCCGCGACCTTGGCGGCAATCTCGCGGCTGCCCTCGAAAATGTCGCCGAATTCGAGCAGGTCGGTTTCGTAGGCCATGATCTGCTGAAGCCTGAGCGACCATTGCTGATCGAAAGGCCTCGGCAGGCCGAGCGCCTCGTTCCATGCCGGCAATTGCACCGCGCGGGCGCGCGCCCCGCGCGACAGCACGACCGCCAGCATTTCGATGAGGATGCGATAGGCGTTGTTTTCCGGCTGCTGCTCGGTAAGGCCAAGCGAATTGACCTGCACGCCGTAGCGAAAGCGCCGCTTGGCCGGATCGGCGATGGCGTAGCGCTCCTGGCAGATTTCGTCCCACAGCTCGACAAAGGCGCGCATCTTCGCCAGCTCGGTGAGAAAGCGCATGCCGGCATTGACGAAGAAGGAGATGCCGCCGACCACGTCGGCGAAGCCATTCTCGTCGACCTCCCCGGAAGCGCGCACCCTATCGAGCACGGCGAGCGCCGTCGCCAGCGCATAGCTCAGCTCTTGCGCCGGCGTCGCGCCGGCCTCCTGCAAATGGTACGAGCAAACATTCATCGGATTCCATTTCGGCGTCTCGCGCGCCGAGAACAGAATCAAATCCTTGGTCAGGCGCAGCGACGGCGCCGGCGGAAAGATATAGGCGCCGCGCGAGAGATATTCCTTGACGATGTCGTTCTGCGTCGTGCCCTGCAGGCTGGCCCGCGTCGCGCCCTGCTCCTCGGCGACGGCGATATAGAGCGCCATCAGCCAAAGGGCCGTGGCGTTGATCGTCATCGAGGTGTTCATCTCGGCGAGCGGAATATTCTCGAACAAAGCCCGCATGTCGCCGAGATGACCAATGGCGACGCCGACTTTGCCGACCTCGCCTCTGGCAAGCGGATGATCGCTGTCATAGCCGGTCTGGGTCGGCAGATCGAAGGCGATCGAGAGGCCGGTCTGGCCCTTGGCGAGATTGGCGCGATAAAGCCGGTTGGATTCGGCGGCGGTGGAATGGCCGGCATAGGTTCTGAAAATCCAGGGCTTATCGCGCTTTGCCGGCTCTTGGTTCAACTGACCTTGCTCCGCAGCATGACTTGCTGCAAAGCACAATGACAGAAATTCGTTCCCAACGCCACTCTCCGGGACGCCGTCTTGCGGGTCGCAGGGGAACGATCTTGCCGCTCCGCCGTTCTCTTTCGCCAGGCCGATCAACGGTCGCAGCAGAGGATTCGATTCTATGGACAAAAAGCTTCTCGGCGCGCTTGGCGGGGCGTCTGCGCTCGCCCTTCTGGCCGGCGGACCGGCGGCGGCCGCCACGAGCGCGGCGGACGCGCCCACGCTCGCCCCTGCGCAATCGTTCAGCGAATTGCTGGACCCGATCCCGAACGCTGAGGCGATCTTAGCGGCGGAGGACGAGAGCCCGGCGGCCGAGACGCCGCAGGTGCAACTCGCCCAATGGCACCATCATCACCACCATCATCATCACATGTTCTTCCGCCATCATCATCACCACCATCACCATCATCATTGGTGGCGCAGGCGGTGGTGGCATCACCACTGGATGTATTATTGACAAATCTTCGGCGAAGCCGAAGCGCTCATGTCTCGCTTTCAACGGACGCCTTCGGCGTCCGTTGTCGCATGCGCTGGTTGGCCGCGCCGAGCATGTGTCGGTAGGTCCCATCAAAGACAGTGTTGGTCGCGGAAGTCCAGGTCGTATCTCCGGAGAGGCGCGGCCGGCTTTCATGAATGCGACGCGCCTGCAATTCGCGCTCCGCCGCCTCCTCGTCGCTCATCGGCACGAGATCGAATTCGGCCTGCTCTGGAATGACGATGATCTGAGCGAAAGGCTCGCCGGGCCGAAAAATATGCGTTCTTCCCTCGGCCGGCGATTTGAACACCATGAAGAACATCATGGGCCACCAGTTCCGCAGGAGCGCCGGCACTGCAATGGGCGTCGTATCGGTCGGATCGGTGTAGAAACGGGGATGCGGCTCCGTTCTGATCGCCATTCCCTTCTTCACCTTGAGATCGAGCAGGATCTGGTAGGTGTAGTATTTCTCGCCGAAAGTGCGGAAAGGCGGCCATTGCAAATCGCCTTCCGGAGGCGGTCCGAAATCGCCCTCCATGACGAAACGCCCGTTCCGCGTCGTCACGCGGAGTTCGTTGTCGAAAGGATAGAACAGCTCGATTCCGTAGCGTGCGCTCTCTGAAAACGGGACGCAGTGCCAGGGATATTCCTGCGAGCCGTCGACCCGCGGCGCCCGCTCGCCGGCCCAGCCCGGAATTTCCAGCTTGGTGCGGCGCGGCGCGAGACGCGGTTCGTAGATGCGATATTTGACCTGATCCATGACACCCCCGGCAAAGCCGCCGTCCGCGGCGTAAATCGAGCCATTCACAACGCTTTTTCGGCGCTTTCGTTCCCGAGACCTGTAGCCGCGGTCGCCGACCGCGGCCGCAACGCGGGATCGCCGTCGCGATTGCGGCGACAGCACAAGTTGTTGCATTGCAGCCAGAGGGGCGCCATCATGCTGCATTGC
>DATGLU010000745.1:0-3230 GCA_035294045.1 Roseiarcus sp.
GAAGAGCGGCGCAGCGAAATAGAGCGTGACCAGAGCGGGAAGCGAAAGCGAGCGCGCCGCCGTGTAATAGGTCAGCCAGGCGGCAAGGATGAAGGCCGAGCGAACCCCGATCGCGATGAGGCTTGATTTTTCGAGGAGGACGGCGATTTGCGAGCGGCGCAGCGCCAGGGCGGCGAGCGCGACGATGCCGACGCTGCGGACGAACAGAATCTCCGGCACCGGAACCGTGGCCGTCAGCCATTTGACGATCGCGTCCTGCACGCTGAACGCCGCCCAGGCGGTCGCGGCCAGGGCGATTCCGGTCAGCGTGGGAGAGGCGTCGGCGCTGGCGGCGGACAAGAGAGCTCCGAGGTCAAGGAGGAAGGCGGTTCATAGGAGGTTTGAGCACAAGACAAAAGGCGCAAGGCGGGACCGTTTGGCCCAGAAATGGCCTTAAATCCGCTGGCGGGCTCGCCTAGTCGCCGCGCGGCGCTTTGCGGCCGGCGCCAGGATCGCTAATCTGGCGATTCCCGAACACGCGCAAACGCTTCGCCCGGACCGGAAAAGGGAGGCCTTATTCCGCCGGTCGGGGCGACTTATATCCCGTCTCCGCGTCAAGGACGCTCGATCCCGCCCTTTGAGGAGAAAAGCTCTGTCCGCCGAAGCCTCCGACCTGCCAAACCAATCGCCGGCGTCGCTCGAATCGGCGACGCCGAGCAACATCGCCTTCGGAATCGAGCGCCTCGGCTTTCTTGGTCTGCACATGCCGTTGGTCGCGGTGCTCGTCGTCGCCCTTCTGGCGGTCGGCGCCGCTTTCGGCGTGGAGCGGATCAAGGTCGACGATTCGCTCAGCCAATTGTTCCGCTCCAACACGCCGCAATTCAAGCAATACGAAGAGGTGACGAAGCGGTTTCCGTCGAGCGAATACGATGTGCTGGTCGTCGTCGACGGCAAGCAGCTCCTTTCGCGCAGTACGATCGGAAAGCTGCGCGACTTCGTCACCGATCTGCAGCTCATCGACGGCACGCGCGGCGTCATCTCGCTGTTTTCGGCGCGCCAACCTGCGCCCAACGGCGGCTTGCCGGCGCCGCTCTTCCCCGAGGAGCTGCCGCAAGGCGCCGACTACCAAAAACTCATCGATCAGGTGAAGTCGAACGAGATCATTCGCGGCAAGCTGTTATCGAACGACGGCACGCTTGCGCTGATCGTGCTCGCGCTCGATCCCGACGTGGTCGGCGGCGGCAAGCTGAACAAGGTCGTCGACGAAATCCGCAAGACCATGGCCGAGGATCTTGCCGGCGCGAATGTCAACGCCGAGCTGTCCGGCGTTCCGATCATGCAGCTCGAAATCCGCAATGCGGTCGAGCGCGATCGGCTCGTCTACAACATTATTGGCTTCGTCGCCGGCTGCGCGATCGCCATCCTGTTCTTCCGCCGCGTCTCGTTCATGATCGCGGCGGCGGCGCCGCCGCTCCTTGCCATCCTTCTGGCGCTCGGCGCGCTCGGCTGGCTCGATTTCCGGCTCAATATGTTTCTCAACGTGATGACGCCGCTGATCATGGTCATCAGCTTCTCGGACAGTATGCAACTGACCTTCGCGGCGCGCGATCGGCTGATCGCCGGCGAGGATCGCTTCTCGGCCTTCCGCAATGCGGTGTGGATCGTCGGCCCGGCCTGCGTCCTGACGCATGCGACGGCGGGCCTTTCGTTCATCGCGCTGCAATTTTCTGATTCGGATTTGATCAAGGCCTTCGGCCAAGCCGGGTTGATCGCGACGATCATCGCCTTGATCGCGGTGCTGACGCTGGCGCCGGCTTTGGGCGTCTTGCTGGTCCGCCGCGAATCCGCTTTCGCCGTGAAGATCAGAGGCGGCGATACCGGTGTCGACGCCCTGCGGCGCTTCTGTCTTTGGGTCGCCCACCGAATGGTCAGCCGGCCTGGCCTTTACAGCCTGATCAGCCTCGCGGTGGTTGCGGCTCTTGCGTTGAACTATCTCAATCTTCAGCCGCGCTACCGCTTGGCCGATCAGGTGCCGGACAAGCAGCAGGCGGTCAAGGCGAGCAATCAGCTCGACGCCAAGCTCGCCGGCGCCAATCCGATCGACGTCCTGATCACGTTCCCGAAGGGCGCCTCGCTCTATGCGCCCGACACGCTGGCGACGATCGCCGAGGTCCATGCGACGCTTGAATCGCAAAAGGGCGTCGCCAATGTCTGGTCGCTCGAAACCTTGCGCCGCTGGCTCGCCGAAAAGCTCGGCAAGACCGATGTCGAGACGTTGAAGCAATATGTCAATGCGCTGCCCGACTATCTGGTGCGGCGCTTCATCGCCGCCGACAAGAGCGCGGTAGTCGTGACCGGCCGCGTGCCGGACAAGGACGCGAGCGAGCTCTTGCCGATCGTCAACCAGCTCGACAAGCGGCTCGACGCCGTGCGCAAGGACCATCCGGGCTACCAGATCGCGGTGACCGGCTTGTCGGCGATCGCGGCGCGCAGCAGCGCCGACATGATCGGCAAGCTCAGCCGCGGCCTGACGATCGAATTTCTGTTCGTCGCCGCCTTTATCGGCCTCGCCTTCCGCTCGCTGCCGGTGGCGCTCGCCGCGTTCCTGCCGGGAATTTTCCCGATCGTCAGCGCCGGCGCGCTGCTCTCGATCATTGGCGAGGGGCTGCAATTCGCTAGCGTGGTCGCGCTGACCGTGTCGTTCGGCCTCGGCTTGAGCGCGACGATCCATTTCCTCAACCGGATGCGGCGCGAGCGGCGGCCGGGCGACGATCCGGCGATCGCGGTCGAGCGCGCGACGGTGCTCATCGGCCCGGCGCTGATCGTCACCTCGATCGTGCTTGCCTGCGGCCTCGCGGTGACGGCGTTCTCCGACTTGCCGACGCTACGCCTGTTCGGCTGGCTCAGCGCCTTCGCCATGCTCATGGCCCTGACCGCCGATCTCTTGATCCTGCGGCCGACGATCACGTTCTTGCCTCGCCTTGCGACGCGGTGGAAAGGCAAAACCCCTCTCCCGAAGGGAGAAGGGCAGGGGTGAGGGGCAGGGCGCTGAAAGTACCTTCCAGCCTCTAAGTCGTACCTCTTAACGCCGCGCCTTTCCTCCCCCGCGAAGCGCTACGGGATTCACACATCGTAAAAACAGACTCAAATACAGAGACTTAGCTGACTATCGGTTTTGCAAAAGCGGGGAAGCAGAGCTCGTCACACCGATTGAAAAGATTCGTCTTTTCCTATCCCGATGGTGGTCTCAA
>DATGLU010000746.1:0-2388 GCA_035294045.1 Roseiarcus sp.
CGAACATGACGCAGGGGATTCCCGCGGCGGCGAGGATCGCGCAATCGGTCCAGAACGGCTCGCCGCGCCAGGCCGGCGCGAGGCCGAGCTGCGCCGTCGCCGCTTCGCGCAACATAGAGACGATCGGCGCGTCCTCGGCGATTTCGAAGGGCGGGCGCTCTAGGCCGGGGATGATCTCCGCTTTGAAAGCCGGGTCCGCCGCTTCGATCTCGGCGAGGATCGCGCTAAGCTCGGCGGCCACGCTCGCGCCGGTCTCGCCCGGTACGGTGCGGCGCTCGATCTTGACGCGGCATTCGGCGGGATAGCTCGACCATTCCTGGCCGCCTTGGATCAGCGAGGCGTGGACCGAGCCGGCCCCGAGCCGCTTGTGAGTCGGACGCGCGCGCAGGCGGCGATCCCAGTCTTCGATCGCGGTCAGGAATTTCCCCGCCTTGGCGATCGCGTCGATTCCGAGCTCGGGCCGCGAGCCATGCGCGGCGCGGCCGCTGACGACGATCTCGTACCAGGCGAAGCCCTTATGCGCGATCGTCAGCTCCAGGTGGCTCGGCTCGGTCACGATCGCCGCGTCGGCGCGAAAGCGCGCGACGACTTCCTCCGTGCCGAAGGAGGCGTGCTCCTCGTCGGCGACGCAGGCGACGATCACGTCGCCCTTGAGCCGCGCCTCTTTGGCGCGGGCGGCCGCGACCATCATCGCGGCGACGCCCGATTTCATGTCGAAAGCGCCGCGGCCATAGAGGCGGCCGCCGCGCCGGACCGGCTTGAGCGCGTCGCCGGCGTAGCCTGCCAGGGTCACCGTGTCGTAATGGCCGTTGAACATCAGCGAGCGGCCGCCGCCCGCCCCGCACGCGATCCCGACAATGCTCGGCCGCCCCGGCCGCGTCTCCAGGCGGTGAACCTCGAAGCCGCGCGCGCCGAGCCATGCGGCGCAAAAATCGGCGATTCTCCCCTCGCCGGCCGCGCCGGGGACGAGGTCGGGATTGACCGAATTGATCGCGACGAGCGAGGCGAGCAGATCGACGGCCTCAGACACAAGACGGCTCCGGATCGGGAGAGGAGGATTCGGTCGCGATCAGCAGGACGCGGCTCTCTCGCGTGAGATCGAGTCGGCCGGCCAATGCCGGCTCGGCCAGCGCCGCGCGCAGGCCAGCAAGCCCGGCCGCGCCCGATGGCGTCGTCCGCGGCCCGCCATGGCCTACGAGAAAGTCCGGCGCGGCGAGAAGGCCGTCTTCCGAGACGGCGATCGCCGCCGCCTCGTGGCGCAGCAGGATCGCCAAAGCCGGCGCGGAGGCTTCGCCGCAGCTCAGCATGTCAGCCGCGGTGTGCAGGTCGCCGGACAAGGCGACGACGCGGCGCGCGGCAAGCGCCGCGCCGACACAAGCCGCGCCGGTGGGCTCGACCGCGACGATGCGCCGCGGCGGCGCCAGCGCCGCCGCAAGGCCGGCCGCGAGCCCGCCGACGCCCGCTTGGACAAAGAGATGGGTCGGCGCGACGTGCGCGCCCTCGGAGAGTTGCGCGCGGATTTCGTCGGCGACAATCTGATAGCCCGCCATCACGTCGGCGACGACGGGATCGTTTTCGTCCTCGCTCGTATCGGCGATCAGCAGATCGCCGCGCTCGCGCTCCGCTTGCGCGGCGGCGCGCACCGCCTCGTCATAGGTTCCGGCGATGCGGACGATTTCGCCGCCCTGAGCGGCGATCCGCGCCGCTCGCGCCGCCGGCACAATGGCCGGCAGGAAGACCCGCGCCCGCGTCCCGGCGAGCCGCGCCGCCGCGGCGACGGCGAGGCCGTGATTGCCGTCGCTGGCGCAGACCAAAGCGGGAAGCGGCAGCGCATCGCGCCCCTTCTCGAGCAAAGACGCGGCCGGAACGCCGGCGGCGCGGGCGAGCGCGCGCAGAGCCGCATAGACGCCGCCCAGCGCCTTGAAGCTGCCGAGCGGCCGGCGGCCCTCATCCTTGACCAGCACGCCGGCGACGCCGAGCGCGGCGGCGAGACGCGGCAGAGCGATCAGCGGCGTCAGCGCGTAAGCCGGGCAAAGCCGCAGCAGCGCGGCGGGACTCTCCTCGGCGAGGGTTGAGGCAGGATCGCGCATCGCGCCACTCTAGCTGGCCGCGGCGCCTGTTGTCGGCGAATTTGGTTGCCGCGGCGCCTTTTTCCGGCGCAATTTCGCTTTTCCATGCCCGATTCCGCTCTCGACAAATTCGATCTCGCGCTGCTCGACCTCGTTCAGCGCGACAACCTGACGCCGGCCCGCGTTCTGGCGGAGCGCGTCGGCCTCTCCGAAAGCGCGGCGCTGCGGCGCCTCCGGCGGCTGAGGCGCGCGAAAGTCATCGTCGCGGACGTGTCAATCGTGCAGCCAGCGGCGCTCGGCCTGCCGCTTACCATCATCG
>DATGLU010000747.1:0-3508 GCA_035294045.1 Roseiarcus sp.
TGCAACACGTCGTCGAAGAGGCGCGCGAGGCGGGG
This sequence comes from Roseiarcus sp., assembly GCA_035294045.1. GTDB lineage: Bacteria > Pseudomonadota > Alphaproteobacteria > Rhizobiales > Beijerinckiaceae > Roseiarcus. The sequence goes on from DATGLU010000747.1 coordinate 36, forward strand.
ATTGAGCATTTCGTCTTCGTGACCGGCCGAAACAAGGCGGCGATCGAGGACCATTTCGATATGAGTTACGAGCTCGAGGACACGCTCAACAAGCGCGGCAAGCAGAAGGAGCTCGACGCGCTTCTCGCCGACTTGCCGCCCGCCGGCGCGACCAGCTTCACCCGCCAGCAGGCGCCGCTCGGCCTCGGCCACGCCGTCTGGTGCGCGCGCGAGATCGTCGGCGACGAGCCCTTCGCGGTCCTTCTGCCGGACATGATCACCATGGCCGGCGGCCGCAACAGCCGCTGCCTCGCGCAATGCCTCGACGCCTATCGCCGCCATGGCGGCAACATCATCGCGGTCGAGGAGGTCCGGCCGGAGGAGACGCACCAATACGGCGTCGTCGCGCTCGGCGCCGATTACGGCCATTCCTTCGAGATCAGCGGCATGGTCGAGAAGCCGAAGCAGGGAACCGCGCCCTCCAACCTGATCATTTCCGGCCGCTACGTCCTGCAGCCGGAAATCTTCGCCATTCTCGAGAAGATCGAGAAAGGCGCGGGCGGCGAAATCCAGCTCACCGACGGCATGATCGCGCTGAGCAAGAACCAGAAGTTCCATGGCGTGCGCTTCGACGGACGGACGTACGACACCGGCTCGAAGCTTGGCTTCCTGATCGCCAATTTCGCCTTCGCCCTGGCGCGCGACGACATCGCGCCGGCGCTGAAGGCGGAGATCGGGAAGCTTATTGGATAAGGCGTCGTTCGTGAGAGAGCGATGTCATTCCCGCGAAAGCGGGAATCCAGTACGGTCTATCCTGCAAGCTCGGCGGCTCCCTGGATTCCCGCTTGCGCGGGAATGACAAGGTCACCGCTGCAGCTTCAGCCCCAGCATGAAAATATCGGCGTTGTAGTTCGAGTTCGGGACGTTGGTCGTGTATTGCTGGCGGCTGACGCTGGCGCGCAGCATGATGTCGCGCGTAATGTTGTAGTCCGCCTTGAGCGCCAGATTGACCAGCCGATCGTTCTGCGGGACGCCGACGAAAACGTCCGTTCCGAGGCTCGCCGAGAGGCCGAGCGTCAGGTAGCGCCGCAGCGTGTGATCGATCTCGATCGAATAGGCGCGCGAGACCGCGCCGGCCGCGCCGGCGACGGTCGTCTCGGAGAGCCCGCTCGTCGCCTTCAGCGTCACCTTGGTCAGCGCCGTCGCGCTCCAAATCAGGGACGCGTCGAACAAGGGCGCGGCGAGGATCGGCAGGCGCGGGTCCTGATAATGGCGCTCGCCATAGCCGGCGCTGACCTCGCCGGTCAGCTTGCCGGTCAGCGCTAAAGTCGCGCCGGCGCGGACAAGCGCGCCGTTCGAGGTGCGGGCGAAGCCGCTCGAATCGACGGCGTCGTCATAGATCCGCCTGTCGACCACGCCTTCGACGAAAGGCGAGACGATCGGGCTGATCTGATAGGCGATGCGCCCGCGCAAAGCCCAATCGGTGAGATCGTCGCTGGCGAGATCGTCGATCGAGCCGTCCGCCAGGGTCGCGTTTTGGTACGAGGTGCGGTCGACCAGGCCATGTAAGCCGATCGACAGATCGCCGAATTTCTGCGTCGCGCCGAGCGTCGCGCCATAGGTCTCCCAGAGCGGCCGCTGATTCGTTCCAAGCGCGACGCCGCTCGGCAGCACGACCGAGCCGGGCGTCAAAGTCGAGAGAAGAAAACGCCCCTCGGCGTCGATGGCGAGATCGCGCGACACATCGAGGCGGCCGTCGATCTTGGCGTCGACATTCGGCGCATTGGCCTCAGGCGCCGAGAAATAGTCCGTGTAGCCGCCATGCAGGACCGCATGAAGATCGTCGCGCGCCCATTGCGACTGCAAGTCGAGCCCGACATCGGTCGTCTCGAAGAAAGAGCCGCGCGTCGGTCCGGCGACGAGGCCCGGATTGGTGCTGTAGCCGACATCCTCTTCGACCGAAGGCGTCAGGCGCAGATCGCCGAGCATGATCCCGGTCGGATCGAAAGGATTGTCGTCCGGCTTGGGCTTGCGCCTCTGCGGCGGCGTCGGCAGGGCGGCGACGCTGGGCGGCGGCGCGGCGTTCGGGGCGAGCGGCGGCGGCCCGCCGGGCAGGCCGATGCGCGCGGCCTTCGGATAAGGCTGCAACGGCGGCAGGAGGTCGGTCCGCGGCTTGGCCTTGCGCTTGGGCGCTTGGCCGTTCGCGTTGGCGTTGGGATTAGCGTTGGCGTTGGCGTCGTCCGGGCCTGGCGCGGCGTCGTCCGGCGCAAGCTCCGTCGGGGCCAAGGGCGGCGCGGCCTGGGCCCGCTCGCCGCCGCGGAGCTGGAACGAGGAGAGATCGTCCGTCTCCTGCGCCCGCGCCGGCCCGGGCCCGATGAGAGCGGTGAGCGCCAGCGTTGCGGCCAGAGGGCGCCAAGCGCGCCAGAACGGCGTTTTGCGCGACGTCACGGCAATCCCTAAAGACGCGGCGGTCTGGCCCCGCGAGAACGCTCCTTTCAGGCTTAGGCCGGCATGGTTAATGCGCGCTTAACCATAAGGCGGCGGATAACGCGGCGCCGGCGATGTGCAACGGCGCGGCGGGAATGTTAAGAGCGGGGCATGCCCGTTTTGACCTCGAACAGCAAAGCGGCCTTGCGCGCCGTCCAGATCGAGCGCCAGGGCCTGTTCGCGCTGGAGGAGGCGCTGGGGCGCGCCGGAGCGGGCGAATTGGGCGCTGCTTTCGAGGAGGCGGTGAAGCTGCTGGCCGAGGCGCCGGGCCGGGCGATCGTCAGCGGCATCGGCAAATCCGGCCTCATCGCCCGCAAAGTGGCGGCGACTTTCGCCTCGACCGGCCGGCCGGCGAGCTTCGTTCATCCGGCGGAGGCGAGCCATGGCGATCTCGGCATGATCCAGGCCGGCGACGTCGTGATGTGCCTCTCCTGGTCGGGCGAGACGGCCGAGCTCGCCGACATCATCCAATATACGCGCCGCTACCGCATTCCGCTGATCGCCATCACCGCCGATCCGGAAAGCTCGCTCGCCCGCCAGGCCGATATCCGGCTGGTCCTGCCCCAGGCCCAGGAAGCCTGCCCGCACGGGCTCGCCCCGACGACCTCGACGACGATGCAGCTCGTGCTCGGCGACGCTCTCGCCATGGCCCTGCTCGAAGCCAAGGGCTTCACGGCGCGTGATTTCGGCGTGTTCCATCCCGGCGGCAAGCTCGGCGCGCGGCTCGTCTTCGTGCGCGACGTGATGCACCAAGGCGAGCAAATCCCGCGCGTCGGCCTCAACGCCCGCATGGCCGAGGCGGTGGTCGAAATCACCCAGAAGCGGGTCGGCTGCGTCTGCGTGGTCGACGGCGAGGGCCGCCTCGCCGGCCTTGTCACCGACGGCGACCTTCGCCGCCATATGCGCTCCGACCTGATGGACGCGCCGGTCGCCGACATCATGACGCGCGCGCCGCGCACGATCGAATCCGACGCCCTCGCCGCCGAGGCGTTGGAGCTGATCAGCCA
>DATGLU010000748.1:0-4496 GCA_035294045.1 Roseiarcus sp.
TTTGGCGGCGACGATCCTGCTCTCTTCATCCCCGGCATGCGGATGGGCATGGCCGTGGGCGTGGCTATGGCCGTGCTCATGGCCCCGGCCGCCGCCGAGCAGGAGGACGCTGGCGACGTTTACCGCCAAGCCAAAACAGGCGATGAGAATGGCCTCGGCGAAATCGATCGGGACAGGCGCAAAGAAACGCCGCACGGCTTCGTAGCCGATCAGCAGCGCGATCATCGCCAGAATGATCGCGCTGGCGAAGCCGGCGAGATCGCCAAGCTTGCCGGTGCCGAAAGAAAAGCGCGGGTCCTCGGCATGCCGGCGAGCGTAGCGATAGGCGAACGCCGCGAGCAGCAGCGCGCCGGCATGCGTGCTCATATGGAGCCCGTCGGCGACGAGAGCGATCGAGCCGAACAGAAGGCCGCCGACGATCTCGGCGGCCATCATAGCGGCGCAGAGCCAAATCACCGCCCAGGCGCGGCGCTCGCTCTGCTCATGGCCTTCGCCGAGGAACACATGGCTATGCGGCGCCGACGGACCCGGCCGATCGCTGGTCATGCTCGCCTCTACCTCAAATAGGTCCGCACCACATCCAACAATTGCTCCGCCGCCTCGCCGTTCAGCGCCTCGGGATGGCGCTTCGCATCGACGAGATGCGTGCGCACATGGTCCTCGACGACCTCCGACATCAGGCCGGCGATCGCGCCGCGCGCCCCGGCGATGAGATGCATCACCTTCTCGCAACCCGCCTCGCTGTCCAGCGCGCGCTCGATCGCCTCGACCTGGCCGCGAATGCGGCGAACCCGGGCGAGGAGCTTCTTCTTGTGATGGATTGTGTGCGACATTAGGATAGACCCCTACCCTATTCGGCGCGACTGTGCAACGCTCGCGGCGCGCGGCCTTGCTTTTTGACGATATTTCTGACCAAAGTCAGATAATGGATGGCGTGCATATTCAGCAGGTCCGCCGCTTCAATCGCCTGATCACGGCGCGGGTCGGCGCGCTTGAAGAGAGCTATTTGCGGCGCGGCCGCCCATTGGGCGAGGCGCGGCTCATCTTTGAAATCGGCCGCGACGAGGCCGATATCCGGCGCTTGCGCGAGAAGCTCGGACTCGATTCTGGCTATCTCAGCCGCCTGATGCGCTCGCTCGAAGCGCAGAATCTTGTCCGCGTCGGAAAGCAGGCTCAAGACGGCCGCCGGCGGCGCGCGCGCTTGACCGCGAAAGGTCGGGCGGAGCTCGCCGCTTACGACAAGCTCTCGGACGATCTCGCCGAATCCATCCTCGCGCCGCTCAGCCTCGCCGAGCGCGACCGTCTCCTCGCCGCCATGGCCGAAGTGGAGCGCCTGCTCCACGCCGGCGCGATCGAAATCCGCATCGAGGCGTCGGACAGCGAAGACGGGCGCTGGTGCCTAGACCAGTATTTCGAGGAACTGGCTCGGCGTTTCGAGAACGGCTTCGACCCCGCGAAAAGCAATCCTGCCGCCGACGAAGAGATGACGCCGCCCTCCGGCTGCTTCGTGATTGCGAGGCGTGCGGGCCGACCGATCGGTTGCGGCGCGCTCAAGCGCAAGACCGGCGCCATTGGCGAGATCAAGCGCATGTGGACCGCGCCGGACGCGCGCGGCCAGGGCGTCGCACGGCGCGTGCTGCAGCGTCTCGAGGACGAGGCGCAGGCCTTCGGCTTGAAGACGCTGAGGCTAGAGACCAACCGGATGCTGAAGGAGGCGCAGGCTCTCTACCGCGCGCAAGGGTACGTCGAGGTCGCGCCGTTCAACGATGAGCCGTACGCGCATCATTGGTACGAGAAGAGGCTATAGAGAGCGCTGTCATCGCGCCTTTGCGTGATACGCGATGCGCCAGATCGCGCCGCCTGCGTCGTCGGTGACCAGCAGCGCGCCGTCGGCGGCCACGGCGACGTCGACCGGCCGCCCCCAGACCGCAGCGTCGCTGGCGACGAAGCCGGTCAGGAAGTCGTCATATTCTCCGGTCGGCTCGCCGTCCTTGAAGATCAGGCGCACGACTTTATAGCCGGTGCGCTTTGCGCGGTTCCAGGAGCCGTGCAGCGCGACGAAGGCGTCGCCTTTATAGGCGGCCGGAAACTGCGCGCCTTCGTAGAAGGCGATGCCGAGCGGCGCCGAATGCGGCTGGATCAGCACGTCGGGAATGGTCGCCTTGCCGGCGAGATCGGGCCGATCGTCCGGCCGGTTCGGATCGCGATGGTCGCCGATATAGTACCACGGCCAGCCATAGAAGGCGCCCTCTTTGACGCGGGTCGCATAATCGGGCGGCAGATCGTCGCCGAGCAGATCGCGCTCGTTGGTCGCGCACCACAGCGCGCCGGTCTGCGGCTGGATCGTCTCGCCGGAGCAATTGCGCAGGCCCGTCGCATAGATGCGCCTGTTGCGGCCGTCCGGATCGAAGGCGAGGACGTCGCCGCGCTCCTCCTCTTCGCCCCAGATCGCGCCGAGCGGATGGGATTCGACAAAGCGCTTCAGCTCGGCGGCGGGCGGCGTCGCGACCTCTTCCGCGACATTCGAAGCCGAGCCGACCGAGACGTACATCGTCTTGCCGTCCGGCGAGAAAGCGAGATCGCGCGTCCAGTGATACTCGCCGCGCGGCAGCGCGGCGACCGGCTCGGCCGGGCCGGCGGCGAGTTCGCCGCGGTACGGATAGCGGAAGACGCGGTCGCTGGTCGCGACATAGACGAAGCGCGGATTCGGCCCCGGCGGATAGAAGGCGACGCCGAAAGGCCGGTTGAGGCCGGAGGCGAAGACCTGCAAACTCGCCGCCGCCTCGGCGCCGGCCTTGGCGCGGAGGACCCGCACCCGTCCCGGCCGGCTTTCGGCGACGAATATGTCGCCGTTCGGCGCGACGCGGATGGTGCGCGGCTCGTCGAGGCCTCCGGCGAAAAGCGAAACCGAAAAGCCGGGCGGCGCTTTCGGCGCGGCGCCCTTGGACCGCGCGACGATGCGTGGCGGCTCGGCGGCGGGCCGGCTCGCCAAAGGCGGCGGCATGTCGGCCGGAATGATCTTGCGGCGCACGCCCGGCGCGTCGGCGCGCCAATCGCCATAGGCCGCCGCGCCGGTCAGCAGCGGCGCGTCCTCCGCGGCGCGGCCGAGCGTCGCGCCGGCCGCGAGCAGGACAAGGGCGGAAAGAACGGTCGTCGCGTTTCGCATGCGGGCTCCGAGGATCGCGCCCGATCTTAAAACCGTACGGCCGAGCCTGTTGAGTCCGCGGCGCGCGCTTGCGCCGATCAGTTATGCGGTATAACAATCTGATCCGGCAGGGGGAGCGACGTCGGAAACGGGAGGACGACATGCGAGGCCTTGGCCTTCTGGCGAGCGTTTCATTCAGCGCGCTGACCGCCCTTCCCGCTGTGGCCGGCCCGAGCCCGCAAGAGGTCGCGGCTCGCGCCAAGCCGATCGCCTGCGCCGAACTGACGACCGACGCGCTGGGCCTCGCCAATGTGACGATCGCCTCGGCCAGCGAGGCGCCGGCGGCGAATGGGCTGCCCGCCGCCTGCGTCGTCAAGGGCGCGGCCGATCGGCGGACCGGAATCGACGGCAAGCCCTACGCGCTCGATTTCGAGATGCGGCTGCCGCTCGCCTGGAACGGCCGCTTCCTGCATCAGGTCAATGGCGGCAATGACGGGGTGGTGGTTCCGGCGATCGGCGATCCGCAGGAGCTTAACGCCTATGGCGGCAGGCCGGCTTTGGCGCGCGGCTTCGCCGTGTTGAGCAGCGACGAGGGCCATAACGGCGCCGATCCGGTCAACGCCGCCTTCGGCCTCGGCGCCGGCGTCGCCTTCGCCGCCGATCCCGAAGCCCGCGACGATTACGGTTATCGCGGCGACATGATTCTCGGCCCGATCGGCAAAGCGATCATCGCCAAATATTATGGCGAGGCGCCGGCGCGCTCCTACATGTTCGGCTGCTCCAATGGCGGCCGCCACGCCATGGTCGCGGCGACGCGGATGGGCGATCAGTACGACGGCTTCGTCGCCGGCGACCCCGGCTTCAATCTGCCGCGCGCGGCGATCCAACACGCCTGGGACGCGCAGAGTTTCGAAAGGATCGATCCCGACATCAAGAAGAGCTTTTCGCCGGCCGACATGGCGCTGATCGCGCATAAGGTCCTCGACGCCTGCGACAGGCTCGACGGCGTCGAAGACGGCATGGTCGGCGACATCAAAGCCTGCCAGAAAGTCTTCCATCTCGCCGACCTGCAATGCGCCGGCGAAAAGACCGACCAATGCCTCTCGAAGGCGCAAGTCGAGGCGCTGACTCGCGCTTTCGGCGGGCCGCATAACAGCAAGGGCGAGCAGCTCTATGTCGATTGGCCGTTCGACGGCGGCATGAGCTCGGCCAATTGGCGCTTCTGGAAGGTCTCCTCGGGCGTTCCGCCCTGGCATGGCAATCCGCTGATCGCGACGATGGGCGCGGCCTCGCTCGCCGCGATCTTCACCACGCCGCCGACTTTCACCAAGGGCGATCCGGATTCGCTGAT
>DATGLU010000749.1:0-3815 GCA_035294045.1 Roseiarcus sp.
ACCCCGGCGCGCTTGATCTCTCGCAGGCACTCGATCAGACCGCCGACAATCGCCGGCGCGAGGCCTTTGGTCGGCTCGTCGATCAGTAAAAGCCGGCGCGGCTCGACAATGGCGCGCGCGATCGACAGCATCTGTTTCTGGCCGCCCGACAGCGAGCCGGCGCGGGACAGCCAGAATTTCTTCAAGGCGGGAAAGAAGCCGAAAATCCATTGCAGGCGCGCATCGTCCAGCGGTCCGTCGCGCGCCGCCAGGACGAGGTTTTCCCGTACGGTGAGATCGGAGAACACCGCCATCGTCTCCGGCACATAGGCGATGCCGGCGCGGGCGATGGCCGGCGTCGCCAGGGGCGCGAGCGCCTGACCGGCGAAGGTCACCGTGCCCGCCGAGGCGCGCCAGAGGCCCATAATCGTCCGCAAAGTCGTCGTCTTGCCGGCGCCGTTGCGACCAAGCAGCATCGTTGTCTTGCCGTCGGGCGCGTCGAAGTCGACGCCCTGCAGGATATGATAGCGGCCGATATGGGTATGGACGCCGCTGAGGCTCAAGAGCGCGCTCATGCCGGTCGCGCCGGGGCGACGCCGAGATAGGCTTCCTGGACGATCGGCGAAGCAATGATTTCCGCTGGCTCGCCATCGGCCATCAGGCGGCCGTTGTGAAGGACGATGATGCGGTCGGCGAGCGAGCGCACTACGTCCATTTTATGCTCGACCAGGAGGATCGTCTTCGATGCGTCCTGTTTCAGGCGGGCGATGAGATCGAGCAGGACGGGGACTTCATCGACGCTCATCCCGGCGGTCGGCTCATCGAACATGAAGACCGACGGCTTCAGCGCGATCATCAGCGCGACTTCGAGCTTGCGCTGGTCGCCATGCGACAAAGCCGCCGCCGCGGCGTTGCGTCGGCCGGTCAGCGCCACCGCGTCGAGGATGTCCTCGGCGCGGGCGATGAGATCGCCGCGCGCCCGCCAAGGCCGCGCCATATCGTAATGCACGCCCTCGGCGGCCTGAACGGCGAGCCGAACGTTCTCAGCGACCGAAAGGCCCGGAAAAAGATTGGTGAGCTGGAAGGCGCGGCCAAGGCCGCGGCTCGCCCGCTGCGCCGGGCCGAGGCCGGTGATGTCGACGCCACTCAGCAGAACGGCGCCGCTCGTCGCCCGCAATTGGCCCGAGATCAGATTGAAATAAGTCGTCTTGCCGGCGCCGTTCGGGCCGACAATCGCGGTCAGCTCCCCGGGCCGGAACGCGCACGAAACCGCATCGACCGCGACATGGCCGCCGAAGCGGATGGTGAGGTCCTTGGTTTCGAGGGAGACGGTCATTCCAAGGTACGTGTTCAAATCGAAACGCTCCGGCTTGCCCTCACCCCAACCCTCTCCCGCAAGCGGGAGAGGGGGCGCGCCGAACGCGATCCGAGCGCCCTGTTTCTAGCGAGACGCCCGCCAAACCCCTTCTCCCGCTTGCGGGAGAAGGTGGCGCGAAGCGCCGGATGAGGGGCTGCCGCTGCCTCACCGCTTATTGCGGATCGGCACGTTCATATCCTCGATCTTGATCTCGTTGACGAGCTCCAGATCGGCCCAGGGCAGGTTCGGATCGACCTTCACCTTGAAATGGTACATCGATTGCAGCGCCTGGTGGTCCTCCTTGCGGAAGATCATCTTGCCCTTGGGCGTTTGGAAATCCATTCTCTCCATCGTCGCGATCAGCTTCTCGGTATCGGTCGATTTCGCCTTCTCGACCGCGGTCACCACCGCCATCGCCGCGGCGAAGCCGCCGCAGGTGAAGAAATCCGGCGGCGCGTTGAAGCGCTTCTTATGCTCGGCGACGAGCCAGTCGTTGACCGGATTCTTGGGCAAGCCGTAGTAATAGTACGCGCCGCCCTCCATGCCCGGGAAGCGCTTATAGGCGGCGAGCGCCGGCAGGATGTTGCCGCCAGTCGACAATTCGATGCCGTAGCGGCCGGGATCCATGTCCTGGATCTTGTCGAGCGGATCGCCGCCGCCGGCCCAGATCACCCAGATGATCTTACGGCCGGGCTTGTCCTTCAGCGCATCGAACAGGCGCTGGCCGACCGCGGTGAAATCCGTCGTCTTGATCGGCGCATATTCCTCGTCGACCAAGGTCGCGCCGGTCTTGGCGAGCGCCTCCTTGAACGCGGCGACGCCGTCATGGCCGAACGCGTAGTCCTGGCCCAATGTCGCGATCGTCACGCCCGGCTTGCCGATCGCCACCGCATTGGCGATGGCGTCCTGCGAGGAATTGCGCGCGGTACGGAAAATATAGCGGTTCCATTTATCCCCAGTGATCTGGTCGGCCACGGCCGGCTCGACGATCAGGATTTTTTTATGCTCCTCGGCGACCGGCAGCATGGCGATGGCGGCGGCCGAAGAGGAGGTGCCGATGGCGATGTCGGCATGGTCGTCCTCATAAGCTTCGGCGAGCGCCGCCTTGGCGAGATCGGGCTTGGATTGGTCGTCTTTGAGGATGATGTTGATCTTGCGCCCGTCGACCATCATCGTGCCCTTGGTCGCATATTCGAAGCCGAGGCGCAGGCCGGTCTCGGTCTGCTTGGCGTAGGCTTCGAGCGGGCCGGTGCGGCCATAGATCAAGGCGACATTGAGATCGTCGGCGTAAGCCGCGCCGGCGATCAGCGCGCCAGCGGCGACCATGAGACTTTTCACGAAATTGTGCATGCGCCCTCCCCGGCGATGTTCAGGTTGGGAAAGCGCTCGAATTCAGCCGATCGGGCCGCCCCGACCGCGATCAGGGCCGGCAATGCCGAAAATTTGAAGGGCGCCCTCCGATGCAACGCACAATGGAGAAGCGGCGCTGCACCGTCAAGGCGGTGCGAGGCTGTGCGACGATTACACGCCGCCGGGGGGGATGAAGGCGCACCAGAGGTAAATATCGCCGAAGACATTGGCGCGCTTGTAAGGGGTCACCCGATCGAGATGGGTGGCTGGGCGATAGCAAATATGCGCGTGATGGGTCTCGCCGGCGGGAATCTCGTCGCCCGGAATCGGCAGAAACGTGATACGGTCACTTGGTATCTCCACCCATTCATGCTCTCGGGTGAGAAATTCGAACGTGCCGCCGTTTTCCCGATAAACGGTGGCCGAGCAATCGTCTGCGCCGCAACAGAGCTGTCCGTCCTTGCCGGTCACGCCGGAATAGATGCCGTGGCTGATCGCGGGCGTCGTCGCGAACAAAAGGGCGGCGACGCCGGCCGTCGCGCCGAACCACGAGCAGACAATACTGGACAAGAGACGATGGCGAGACCCTCGCGCGGCGCGAAACTCGCGCGCGGTCTTTATTGCGCCGATAAATACTTCCTGCGTCACGACACAGCGGCCCATTCGCACTGCAAAGCCTTGTCGCCGCGCCGACGCGGCGAGGACGTCGAACGCGGCCCCCGCACCTGGCGTAATGACTTTTCGGTGGACGGGTTTGTTCCCACCGGGTCGGCGGCGCTCCGCGCGAACAAAAAGGGGGCGAAAAAACGGCCCTTTGGGCGCCGAATTGCCGTCTGGCCCGTTTCTGGTGTAACCGTTGATCTTTTCGGCCGCCGCTTTCCGCGGCGGCTGCTCCTTCCGCGACGGCTCGGTGGTGAATGAATGACGCGCTCGAACACGCCGCTTCTCGATAAGATTCATAGTCCGGCCGATTTGCGCCGCCTGTCGGAGCACGACCTGCGCACGGTCGCTGACGAATTGCGCGCCGAGACGATCAGCGCGGTTTCGACCACGGGCGGCCATCTCGGGGCCGGGCTCGGCGTCGTCGAGCTGACCGTCGCCTTGCATTACGTTTTCGACACGCCCAACG
>DATGLU010000750.1:0-7354 GCA_035294045.1 Roseiarcus sp.
GGCTTGTCGCGGCTGTCGATCAGGCGGCTGCGCGCCGCTTCGAGCTTCAGGACCACGTCCTGCACGGCGTTGAGCGGCAATTCGCCCTGCTCGGTCAGAATGAGGCCGCGGGCGTGGCGATGAAAGAGCGGCGTGCCGAGATCCTGCTCGAGCGCGCTGACCTGCCGGCTGACCGCCGATTGGCTGAGGCCCATCAGCTCGCCGGCATGCGTGAAGGAGCCCGCGTCAGCCGCGGCTTGAAAGATGCGCAGCTTGTCCCAATCCATTATTTCCCCCCGTCGAGCCGCGCGCGCCGCGTCTCGCGCCAAGATTCAAAGCGCCCGTCTCATTCCGCGGCTTGTTGCATTTGCGGCAGATGGGCGAGCCAGCGCTCGGCCTCCAGCGCCGCCATGCAACCGAGGCCCGCGGCGGTGACCGCCTGCCGATAGACATCGTCGGCGACGTCGCCGGCGGCGAAGACGCCTTCGACGCTCGTCGCCGTCGAGCCCGGCGCGGTTTGCACATAGCCGTTCGGCTTCAGCGTGAGCTGCCCGCGCACCAATTCGCTCGCCGGCGCGTGGCCGATCGCCACGAAAACGCCGTCGACCTGAAGCTCGCGAGGCGCGCCCGTCTGCGCATCGCGCAACCTGACGCCGGCGACGGCGACCGGCTCGCGCGAGCCGACGACCTCCTCGACGACGTGATTCCAAATCACCTCGACATTCGGCCGCTGCAGCAATCTCTCCTGAAGGATTTTCTCGGCGCGGAACGAATCGCGCCGGTGCACGATCGTGACATGCGCGGCGATGTTGCTGAGGTACAAAGCCTCCTCGACCGCGGAATTGCCGCCGCCGATCACCGCCACCTTCTTGCCGCGGAAGAAGAATCCGTCGCAGGTCGCGCAAGCCGAGACGCCGTAGCCTTTGAACGCCTGCTCGCTCGGCAAATCCAGCCATTTCGCCTTGGCGCCCGTCGCCAGGATCACCGAATCGGCGGTGAAGACGCGGCCGCTGTCGCAATGAACGCGGAACGGCCGCTGGCCAAGATCGAGGCGAGTCACAGTGTCGGATTCGATGCGCGCGCCGACATGCTCGGCCTGGAGGCGCATCTGCTCCATCAGCCATGGTCCTTGGATCGGCTCGGCGAAGCCGGGATAATTCTCGACATCGGTCGTGATCATCAACTGGCCGCCCGCTTCGACGCCGGCGATCAGGATCGGCGACAGCATCGCCCGCGCCGCATAGATCGCCGCCGTGTAGCCGGCCGGCCCGGAGCCGATAATGATCACGCGTCCATGAGACGCGGCGCTCGGAGCAGACATGACGCCTCGCCAAAAAGCAGGCTTTGAGCGCTTGGCGCCAAGCCCCTCGGATTTTGCAGAGCTATATATGGGCGCCCCGCCCTCTTCGGCAACCAGAGCATAGCCGCGACGGCGGGCCCTGGCTTGATCGGCGGGCCACAATCGGCCAGACCTCAGGAACCGTCATAATGTCCGGGAGAAACGCCATGCTTGTCCTGCGCTCATCGCCGCCGTCGCCCTTCGGGCGCAAAGTCAGGATTGGCGCGGCCATTCTCGGCTTGGCGGATCGAATCGAACTGGTCAATGCCGACACCAACGATCCCAACGAACCTTTGCGGCGGCAAAACCCGCTCGGCAAAATCCCGACCCTGATCCTGGAGAACGGCGCCGCGCTTTACGACAGCCGGGTGATCCTCGACTATCTCGACCACTTGGCCGGCGGCGGCCGAATCATCCCGCGAGAGCCCGAGCCGCGTTTCGCCGCTCTCACGATGCAAGCGCTTGGCGATGGCTTGATCGACGCCGCGATCCTGCAAGTCTACGAGACCCGCTTCCGCGCGCCGGAAACCCATTCCGCCAAATGGCTGGACCACCAAGCCGGCAAGGTCGCCCGCGCTTTGGCCGCGCTGGAGGCCGCCCCGCCGCCCGACGGCGCCCGTCATGTCGGCGCGATCGCCGTCGCCTGCGCCCTCGGCTATCTCGATTTGCGCTTCGCCGGGCGCTGGCGGGCGAATCACCCGCGGCTCGTGCGCTGGCTTGACGCTTTCGCCGCAAGCGAGCCCGCTTTCGCCGCGACGCGGGTCGATCCGGCCTGAGCCAAAAGAAAACCCGGCGGGCAAGCCCGCCGGGTTCGTTGATCGAGCGATGAACCCGATCAGAAGCGGTAGTTGATGCCCGCGCGGACCAGCGAAATGTCGAGCCCCGTCCGGCCGGCATAGGTCGGCGTCGCCAAGGTCGTGCCGCCGACCTGCGAGAACAGATATTCCGCCTTGGCGGAAATGTTCTGCGTGAAGGCGTATTCGAGACCGGCGCCGACCACATAGCCGTTCCGCCAGCTATCGTCCGACGTGAACGTCGCGGTGGTCGCGTCGAGAAGACGGCTATGGACCTCGGCGCCGGCATAGCCGCCGGTGACATAGAGCAGAGCGCGGTCGAAGGCGACGCCCAAGCGCGCGCGCGCGGTCGCGAACTCGCTCACATTGAGCTTGCCGAACGATCCGGCCGCGTCGAGCGAGCGGCGGCTGGAAATGTCGCCCCAATCGAAATCGCCTTCGAGGCCGGCGACGAACTGGCCGATCTGATAGTTGTAGCCGGCGGTGACGCCGCCCAAGCCGCCGCTCGGACCGCTGAACACGCCGTCATTGTGCCTGAGGCTTGCCCAGCCGCCGCCGCCGTTCACGCCGAGATAGAAGCCGGTCCAGGTGAAGATCGGCGGCGGCGTATAAGGCGCGGGCGGCGGGCCCTTGCGGGTCGGCAGATCCGCGGCGAAGGCCGAGGTCGCGACGCCAGCCAGGAGCGCCCCAATCAGAATCTTTTTCATTGAAAACTCCTCGTTTCCGGACCCAGCGGGAGGAACTCGACAGCCCGCCCCCGAGATGGACCGATCTATAACGCTGATTGTGTCGAAAAGTCTGTTGCACCGGCGTCACAATCGAGGCGGCCAATATGGCCAAAATCTGGCGATTATCGGTAAGTAATTTGATCTTGAATTAAGCGGTTCATCTGCTGTTAATTCTGGAAATAAACCTTCGAGGTTTACTCGGGCTCACAAAAAAGTGAGCTTTATAGTCGAAATTCAATAGGGTGAACAAATCGTTTATTCCGGCGCTTTCCTTTGCCGCACCGCGAAAAACCAGCGGCGCGCCGGCGCAAGAGACTGCAATCTGCGCGATCTCGTACGCCGGAATCTATCGTCGCAGCAGTCGACGAACGGCGATCGACGGTCGATTGGGTCGAGCCGGCGGGCGACGGCCGACCTGCCGGCTGCCTCAATCCGCGCTGGGCAGCCGCCGGATCGTAAATTCAATCCGGCCGTCGGCGAGTTCTCGCCAAAATTCGATCTCGGTCATGTAGGCGGCTTTGGGATAGCGCTGGAACCATTCCTGCGCCTTTTCGCGCGCCTGGCTTCGCGGCAGGCAATAGGTCTCGCGCCGCCACGGCCCCGGACGCGCATTGGGGTCAGCGCGGCCCTTGGCGCGGCGGCTCGCCGCGCGCTTGGCAATTTCGACGGGAGACCCGCGCTCGATCGCCATATCCGCTCCTTGCGCTGTGGCCAGCTTAGCGCGGGACGCGGCAGGGGCGAAAGAGGGAGAAAAACAGGCGATTTCCGACCGAGCCGGGGTCAGCCGAGATTGAGCTCCTTGAAGAAATCGTTTCCCTTGTCGTCGATGACGATGAAAGCGGGGAAGTCTTCAACCTCGATCCGCCAGACCGCCTCCATGCCGAGCTCGGGATATTCCAGAATCTCCACTTTGCGGATGCTCTCCTGCGCCAGAAGCGCGGCCGGGCCGCCGATCGAACCAAGATAAAAGCCGCCATGCTTGGCGCAGGCGTCGCGGACCTGCTTGGAGCGATTGCCCTTGGCGAGCATCACCATCGAGCCGCCGGCGGCCTGAAATTGATCGACATAGGAATCCATGCGCCCGGCCGTGGTCGGGCCGAAAGAGCCTGACGCGTAACCGGCCGGCGTCTTGGCCGGGCCGGCGTAATAAACGGGATGGCGCTTGAAATAGTCGGGCATCGGCTCGCCGCGCTCCAAGCGCTCCCGGATTTTGGCGTGTGCGAGATCGCGGGCGACGATCATCGGGCCGGTGAGAGAGAGTCGGGTACGGATGGGATGCTCGGTCAGCGTCGCGAGAATGTCCTTCATCGGCGCGTTGAGGTCGACGCGCGCCACCTCGCCGCCAAGCGCCGCCTCGTCGATGCGCGGCAGAAACCGCGCCGGATCGTGCTCGAGCTCTTCGAGGAAGACGCCGTCGCGCGTGATCTTGCCGAGCGCCTGGCGGTCGGCCGAGCACGAGACGCCGAGCCCGATCGGCAAGGACGCGCCGTGGCGCGGCAGCCGGATCACCCGAACGTCGTGACAAAAGTACTTGCCGCCGAATTGCGCGCCGACGCCGAGCGACTGCGTCAGCTTGAAAATCTCCTCCTCCATGGCGAGATCGCGAAAGCCATGCGCGTCCGCGCCGCCCGATATCGGCAAATTGTCGAGATAGCGGGTCGAGGCAAGCTTGACCGTCTTCATCGTCTGCTCGGCGCTTGTTCCGCCGATCACCACGGCGAGATGGTAGGGCGGGCAGGCGGCGGTGCCGAGGGTGAGAATTTTCTCCTTGAGAAAAGCAAGCATCCGGTCATGCGTCAGCATCGACGGCACGCCCTGGTACAAAAAGCTCTTGTTGGCCGAGCCGCCGCCTTTGGCGATGAACAAGAACTTGTACGTATCCTCTCCCTCGGCGAGGATTTCGATCTGCGCCGGCAGGTTGTCGCCGGTATTCTTCTCCTCGAACATCGAGAGCGGCGCGAGCTGCGAATAGCGAAGGTTCTTCTTTTCGTACGCGCCGCCGATGCCTTCGGCGATCGCGGCTTCGTCGTCGCCCTCGGTCCAGATCAGCCGGCCTTTCTTGGCGACGACGATCGCCGTGCCGGTGTCCTGACACATCGGCAGCACGCCGCCCGCGGCGATGTTGGCGTTCTTCAGGAGATCGTAGGCGACGAACTTGTCGTTCGAAGTCGCCTCGGGATCGTCGAGGATTTTGGCGAGCTGGGCGAGATGCCCCGGCCGCAACAGATGGTTGATGTCGATCATCGCCTGCTCGGCCAGGAGGCGGATCGCGTCGCGATCGACGACGACGACTTCTCGTCCCAACGCCTTCTCGACGCGAACACCCTCCCCGGTCAATTTCCGATAGTGCGTTTCGTCCGCGCCGACCGCAAGGACCGGGCGATAGGCGTAGGTCATCGGAAAAAGCTCCTGTGGCGGCGGCCCATTACACTCGTAACTGTTGCTGCGGCTTACCCTCATCCGGCGCTTCGCGCCACCTTCTCCCGCAAGCGGGAGGAGGGATTTCCGCCGCCTCGGCTCTTTCGTGTTGGCTCGGCGCTGATGAAGCGCTCGATGCGCCCCCTCTCCCGCTTGCGAGGAGAGGGGCGGGGTGAGGGTAAGCCGCAGCGCTGCAAACCTACCCGTCGCCGCCCGCCGTCAGCGCGGCGACGCCCTCGGCGATCGCCAGCGTGCGGCGCGCCATGTCGGCGTGTAGGCGCTCGACCATTTTGCCGTCGATCTGGATGACGCCCTTGTCGCGATTGAGCGGCTCGTCAAAGGCGGCGATCACCGCGCTCGCCGCGTCGATTTCCGCCTCGGTCGGGGCGAAGATTTCGTTGCAGGCGGCGATCTGGCCCGGATGGATCAGCGTCTTGCCGTCGAATCCCATATCGCGGCCCTGTTCGCATTCGCGCCGGAAGCCCTCAAGATCGGCGAAATCGTTATAGACGCCGTCGACAATGTCTACGTGATGCGCCCGCGCCGCGGCGACGCAGAGCGCCAGCCAGGCCGTCGCGGCGCTTCGGCCCGGCGTCAGGCGGGCCTGGGTCTCCCTGGCGAGATCGTTCAGCCCCATGACCAGGACATCGAGCCGGGCGGCGGGATCGGCTGAGACCGCGGCGATCGAGCCGGCATTGAGGATGGCGAGCGGCGTCTCCATCATCGCCCAGAGGCGGACGCCTTCCGGCGCGCCGGCCTCGCGCAATTCGCGCGCCGCCTGCATGACGGCGCCTGGACCGTCGACCTTCGGCAGCAAAATCGCGTCCGGCAGCGCGGCCGACGCGGCGGCCAGATCGTCCCTGCCCCAAGGCGATTGCAATGGGTTGATGCGCACGACCACCTCCCGGCGGCCGAACCCGCCTTCCCGCACCGCCGCCGCAACCTGCTCGCGGGCGCTCGCCTTTTGCTCCGGCGCGACCGAATCTTCGAGATCGAGAATCAGCGCGTCGGCGGCGAGGCGTCGCGCTTTCGCCAGCGCCCGCGGGTTCGAGCCGGGCAGGTAGAGAACGCTACGGCGGGGACGGGCGGGGGTCATGGAGCCTCCGGGAAGATTATCGAATTGTGCGGCGCAATATAGCGAAATCGGGTTTCCGGCAAAGGGCCCGAGGGGATGGCGGCTGGAATCCCTTGCGACATCTCTGCGGTCGCTTTGCCGGTTTAGAGCGCCTATAAGGTGGCCAGCGGCCTCATAGGAACGGATCGAAGCGGCAGGGATCGCGGCCGCGGAGCTGGGCATGGATTATTCGCGTTATTTCGTCGAAGCGACCGATCGGCTGCGCGAGGAGCGCCGCTATCGGGTTTTCGCCCCTCTCGAGCGCAGCGCGGCGCGCTTTCCGCGCGCCTTGTGGCGGCGCACCGAAAACGGCGTCACGGAAAAGCGCGACATCGTCGTCTGGTGCCCCAACGATTATCTCGGCATGGGCCGCCACCCGCAAGTCGTCGCTGCAATGCAAGAGGCGGTCGGGCGTTACGGCGCCGGCGCCGGCGGCACCCGCAACATTTCCGGCAATAGCGGCCCGGTTGTCGATCTCGAAGCCGAGCTCGCCGACCTGCATCGCAAGGAGGCGGCCCTGGTCTTCACGTCGGGCTGGATCTCCAATCTCGCCGCCATCTCGACTATCGCTTCGCTCCTGCCCGATTGCCTGATTCTTTCGGACGCTTTGAACCACAATTCGATGATCGAGGGGGTCAAGCGCTCGAATTGCGAGAAGCAGATTTTCCGCCATAGCGATTTGGCTCACCTGGAGCGTCTGTTGAAGGCGCGGCGGCCCGGCCGGCCGACCCTGATCGTATTCGAGAGCCTCTATTCGATGGACGGCGACATCGCGCCGATCCGGGCGATTATCGATCTCGCAAAAAAATACGACGCGCTGACCTATATCGACGAGGTCCATGCGGTCGGCCTGTACAGGCCGCGCGGCGCCGGAATCGCCGAGCGCGACGGCGCGATGGACGAGATCGATATTGTGGAAGGCACGCTCGCCAAGGGCTTCGGCGCGCTCGGCGGCTATATCGCCGCCAGCCGGCCGATCATC
>DATGLU010000751.1:0-4233 GCA_035294045.1 Roseiarcus sp.
CGGCATCCGCGGGGTGCATATTTCGGCCGTTCGAGTTCCTAGAGGCCGTGAGCTCCGGTCAGCCGGTAGGTCGTCGCCCAAATCGTCGTGGTCAAAGCCTCCCGGCTACACCACGCGTCGGGACACGACCCGCGATTAAGCCTCGCCAGTCCAGAACGCTCTCGCCAAAGGTCAAATTTTGCGGCTGTCATAGGCCCAGTGCAGCAGGGCTTGCCGCTGGCGCGGCCGGCACATCGGATCGCCCGGCTCGCAATGCCGCCTGATCTGCGCCACATGCCGCCGCATCGCCTTCCAGCGGCCGATTTGCCGCGCATCCTCCTCGGGCATTCTGCGGCCCATATAATAGCGGCAGTACCATTGAAACCAGCCGCGCGGGTCGTCGGGATGAATCCAGCCCTTCTTCCGCCAGACCGATAGCGACTGGCTGGCGTCGACGCCGAAATAATTGAGGGAGCAGTCGCGAGAAAGAGGCGCAAGCTTGGCGCGCGAGAACCAACTGGACGGAAACTCGTCTCGGCAATCGGTCATGTATTTGCCGCAGAACACTCCAAGCGCGAGCATTTGCTTCGGCGTCAGCTCGGGCAGGAATTCCGGATCGAAGGCGCGTCCGATCGGCGCTGTCAGGGCGTAACGATAGCCCTGCTGCATCGTGTCTGTAACGATGACGGTCTCTGATCGCGGCATGGTTTCGATAATTCTCGTCGAGGCGGCTGAGCGCTAAGTCAATAGTCTTCGGCTATCGTAGGCCAAGGGATTCAGAACATCAAAGACGCGCCGAAGCGCATCGAGGCGGCCGCCAGGGGCCGCGGGAAAGCGCCGGATGAAGGTGAAGGAGAGACTCTTCGGCTGCAGGAATTTCGCCTATGCCCAGCAATATTGCCGATCCCGAACTGGTCGCCGCTGGCGAGCGTTTACTCGGTCGGACTGGTGGAGCCGCCTGCGGCGCTCAGTTCTAGCGGCTCCGGCGTTTCGCCCGGTTCGTCCGCTTTCGCGACCTCAATGCGTATCCCTCGGCTGGCGAGCAGCATCTCGGCGAGGAAGGCGACAAGCGCGCCGACGGTGAACAAGAGCGCCAAGCCGAATGCAACGAACATGCTGATTCCAGCTTGTTCGCGCAGCGTGCCGACAAACAGCAATAAAGCCGCAAGGCATGTCGCCGCCCCGCCGAGGGTTCCCAGCATGACGGCGATGTCGAGAAGGAAGGTCCTACGCCTGAGGTAATTCAACCGCGCCTGCAACCTTTGACGTTCCGATGAGTCAGCATTCTCCAATTTTTCCGAGAAGGCGTCGACGTGATCGGCGACGCGGCCAAGCCGGATCGAAAATACGCTGAGGAGCGACGCTATGCCCGACAGGAGAAAAACGGGAGTCAATGCGACTTGGATGATGTGAGCGACGCTGGCGATGCTGTCGGTCGATTCAAACATACGCCCCCCAGTCTCTAGCTCGGCCGTTGTTTCCTCGCGTCTTCTAACATGAAGGGAGTCTTCGCGATTAGCCTCGCTAAGGTCGTTTGGCCCTTCGCTGTCGGCGAGCGGGAGCGCGCGAGGCCGGAGCGGGCAATTTGGCGTTCTTTCGGTGAGAAAATCCACGGGCTTCGCGGCCGCCATCACCCGAACAGCGCCGGGAGGTGCGATCACTTCGACGCCTTCAAAGCGCGGATGATCGCCGTCACCATGCCAGCGTCCGCTCCGGGGCGAACCACACGCTGGCGCCGTTCAGATCGAAGCCGATCAGGGGCGCAGCCTCGACCGGAGCTGCTCTTCCTCCGGCGGAGATATCAGCGCCGGGACGAACTCTGGGTTTTGATCCGCAGCCGCAGCAGCCCGATGCCGAGCAGCGCGTCGCCACGTGAAGAGCTGAGTCGGCGTCAATCCCGTCGCCGGGCGACATCGCAGACGCTGCTCGTTCCGGCATAACTCTCCGCCAAAATCGCGGCCTTCTGCTCGGCGCTCCATTCGCGCCGTCGTCCCCCGCTCGTGAAATCTCAATCCGTCTCGACGTCGACAGTGCCGCCGAGCGCCAGGCCGCCCGCGCGCCTTCGCTGATCGCGCGGCATTGGCCGCAATCCTGATCAGGGGCCAATCTTCGCGATGTAGTTTACGCTCGGCAGATTCTCGAAATGCGCATCGCAGGTCAACAGATCGGCGCCGCGATCTAGCGCAGTGGCGTAGATGATTGCATCCGCGGTCGCGAGCTTGTGCTTGCCGCAGATCTCCGCCGCCGAGAGCGCGATTTTCGTATCGAGTGGCACGAGAACGCACGTTTGGGTATAGGCGATCACCTGATCGGCTTTGTCCTCGCCAACCTCTCGGGCAAGCCACTTTGCAAGTTCGAGCTGGACAATCGTCGCGACGAGCCAGTCGTCACGCGCCGGAATTTCCGATGCAACCGCTTTTCCCGTTGGGGATGCGATCAGCCACTCGATCCAGGCGGACGTATCGACAAGGCGCATCAGAACCGGTCTTTGCGGTCGCGATAGTTTTCGGGGTGAGCGCCCTTCGCGATACCCGCGAGATCCGCCAGTTCGGGAACAGGAACGAGCAAGACGCCTGTCCCCTTCGGAAGGAACGCAAACTCTTGGCCTGCCTTCCACTGCCGTGCATTCCGAACCGCTTTGGGGATCGAAATCTGGAACTTTGCTGAGAGCGTTGCTGTGTCGGGCATGGCTTAACCAACCTTCTTCGATCGATCGTGGTTTGGTAAGAAATTAACACGGGAACCCTCTCGATAGGAAGGCCCCATCGGCATGGCTAGAAACGGCAAATCCCTCTTACGGCGATGAAGGCGCTTGTCGACGCCGCCTTGCCGGGCGCAGACGTGAAGGGCAATCTGGCCAAGGCCGAGCGCTTTCCGCCCGGCGAGCCGGCGGTGACCCGACACGGCGATCCCGGCGAACCGGAGGTCAGCCTCTCGCCGCCGACCCATTTCTATTCACAACGAATCCAGCTTGAGATCGCGGCTTACGATGTCATAGCTGCGGCGGAAGTCGAGGCTGGCGCGGCGCAACCCCGGCCAGCTCCGCGCGCGGCCTCGGCTTCCGACCGGCGTGGCGTTAGGACGCTTCGCGGCGCCTGGGGCGATCGGTCATTGCGGCTAGCGCCGCGCCGATCGTCTTCAGCGCGCTTTGCTCGATCTTCTCCGCGAGGATCGAGCGCGCATCGAAGGGAGGCGAGTGTAATGAACGACACGGCGGCGCCGAAGGCGTGTTCCCGATGCTCTACGCCTTTTTCGATGAAAGCGGAAGATTGGCTCGCCGCGCTTGCGGACAGCAGGTCGAGGCTGTCGTCGCGGCCGGCTCACGGCGTGGCGGCGCTCGGTCTGATGACCGAAGTGGGCGCGTTGAGCGCGACTGAGCGTCAGACCATTGTTGATTGGGCCGCGGAGGACATCGCCGGTCGGACGCCGCTGCTGGTCACGATTGTCGGCTCGACAATCGCAGAAGCCGTGCGCCTGGCGCGACACGCGCAATCCGCCGGGGCCGCCTATCTGGCTATACAGCCGCTCCTCGGCGCCAAGCCGTCGCTCGCCGAGCTGTCGGAATTCTATGCCGCAATCATGCGCTCGGTCTCTGTGCCGGTCGGCATTCAAAATGCGCCCGAATATCTCGGCGTCGGGCTCGATCCCGAGGCCGTGAAGATCCTCCGGGCGCAGCATCCGAACTTCTTGCTGATGAAGGGCGAGGGCGCTGTCTTTTCGGTCAAGCCGTTCATCGATTCGATCGGGGCCGATCTGGCCGTGTTTTGCGGGCGCGGCGGCCTCGAATTGCCGGACAATCTTCGCGCCGGTTGCGCCGGCGTTGTGCCGGCGCCCGACTGCGCCGATATCCAGGTTTCGATTTACGAGGCGTGGCGAGCCGGCGATGAAGATCGCATGGACGCGCTCTATAAACGCATTCTGCCCTATATCGTCTTCGCCATGCAGGCGCTTCCGGTCGCCATCTTCTACGGTAAGCGCATGTTCGCGCGCCGAGCGCGGATCGAGAATTCTTGCGCGTGCCGAATGAAGATCGCGCCCGAAGGCTTCTTCGACGCCGCCATGATCCGCTGGTCGTCGCGGCTGGGCGCCTATGGCAATGGCGGCCGCGACGCAGCGTAGGCCGCCGCGTTTCGCAAACGTCCGTCCTGGCGCGTCGAGGCCTTCAGAACAGGTTCCGGAAGATACAGAACAGGCAGCCGGAGAGAAGCATCGCGCAGGGCAAAGTCAGCACCCAGGCGAGCGCGATGTTGCGCA
>DATGLU010000752.1:0-4091 GCA_035294045.1 Roseiarcus sp.
CGTCGGCGAGGCCGATGGTGAGGTCCGCGCCCGGCCCGGAATAATGCAAGGCCTGGAATTTCTTGCCGTTCAGCCATTCCGTCCGGCTGCGCAAGGCGGAATTGTGCGCGCTCCAGGCGGCGATCGGATCCTCGCCGTCGACGCGCGAGGCGGCGAAAATCGCATGCGCGAGCTTGGCCACGGCGATCTCGTCCTGCTCGTCCGGAAAGACCAGCTTCGCCCAGGACTCGGTCGGGTAGGCGACGATGTTCCAATTGATGTCGAAGCCGGCGATCTTTTCCAAGGCCGGCTGATAGGCGAGCGAATTGGCTTTGTTGGCGCGCGCCACTCTGGCCGGATCCTGCTCGGCGAGCAGCATGGGATTTTCGCCGACAATGGCGAGCCGCGCGGTGTTGGCGGCGAAGGCCTTGGCGACGCCGTCGTAAAGCCAGCCGGCGGCGCGGTCGAAACTCTCCTCCGGCGCGAAGCGGTAGCGCGCCAACGTCATCTCCTCGTCCGAGAAGATCGGCGTCACCAGGCCGGCCCCAGCTTTATAGGCCTGCTCGGCGATGCGCCGCGCCAGCGGCAGGGCGGCGATCGGCGCGGTGAGGAACAGATCCTGGCCGGGCTGCAGCCTGAGTCCGACCTTGATCGCCGTCTCGGCGAGCCGGTCGAGCTTGGCGGCGTCGATCGATGCGGAGAAGTTGCGCTGATGGGTGGTCATGGAGGCTCCGCCGGAAGGTTGGTCGTTAAAGGGGTGAGACAATGAGAATATAGGTCTCGGACGCCGATTGGGCTCACAAATTCGGATCGCTTGTAGCCGCGGTCGCTGACCGCGGCCAACGGCGCCGGCATTTGGGATTGCCGCGGTCAACGACCGCGGCTGCAGGGGCCGAACCGCGGCTAGAGGGTGGAGCGGTCGATCGCCCGCTCCGCCTCGGCAATGGCGTCGGGATAGCCGACATGCAGCCAGACGCCGTCGAGCCGGACGCCGAGCAAACGGCCCTTCTCGGCGGCCTCGAAGAAGAAGGGCGCGAGCCGAAAAGCCTCGCGCGGCTCGCGCCTGAACAGATCGGGCTTGATGATGCCGATCCCGGCATAGACATAGGGCGCGACGTCGCGCTCCTTGCGGCGCGCCAGCCAGCCGTCGGCGCTCATCTCGAAATCGCCCGGCCAGTCGACGCCAACCGCGCTCACCGTTGGCGCGACGAGGAGCGCCGCGTCCATCCGCTCCGCGTCCCAGGCGGCGGCGAGGCGCCTTAAATTCGAGCGTGGCCCTTCAAGCCAGAACGCGTCGGTGTTGCAGAGCAGGAAAGGCTCGTCGCCGATGAGCGGAAGAACCTTCTTTATGCCGCCGCCTTGGTCGAGCAGCTTGCTGCGCTCGTCCGAGACGAGGATTTCGGGCCGCCGCCGCGCGGCGAGATGGGCCTCGATCTGATCGGCGCGGTAATGGACGTTGACGATCGCCCGCTCGACGCCGGCTTCGGTCAAGCGGTCGAGGCAATGATCGATCAGCGTCTTGCCGGCGACTTTCACCAAGGGCTTCGGCAGCGTCTCGGTGATCGGGCGCATGCGCAAGCCGAGGCCGGCGGCGAAGACCATCGCCGTCTTGGGCGTCTGGGGCGGGTTCATTCCGCCGCTGGCCCGGGATGGGGCCCGCGCCGTTGCGCAAACATCCGACGAACTCCGGCAATGGTCATTCGGAGGCGCCGAGCGCCTGCGGCAGATAGGTTTGATGCCACATTTTAATCGAAGACAACAGCGGGTGGGCGAGGCTCTTGGCGAGGACGCGTTGGATGCGCGGAAGATGGGCGAGATATTGCGGCTTGCCGTCGCGCCGATCGAGCCTGGCGAATATGCCGAGGATTTTCGTCGCCCGCTGCGCGCCCATCGCGGCGTAGGCGGCGGCGAAGGCGGCGACGTCGAAAGCCGGATCCTTGGCGAGGCGCCGCCGCGTATATTGCGCCATCAGCTTGAGCTCCAACTCCTCGCCGACATCGACGCGCGCGTCCTGCAGCAGCGCCGCGACGTCGTAAGCCGGCGGCCCAAGCACGCAATCCTGGAAATCGATCAGGCCGATCCGGGCAAGGCCGTCGCGCTCCGGCAGCCAAAGCAGATTCGGCGAGTGATAGTCGCGCAAGGTCCAGGTCGTCGGCTCGGCGAGGATCGGCGCCAGCGCGTCCCGCCAGACGCTGAGGAATTGCGCGCGGGCGCCGGAAGCCGGCGCGACCTTGGCGACGTAGGGCGCGTACCAGTCCAGCGCCAGCTCGACCTCGACCAGCATCGCCTCGGCGTCATAGGGACGGATCGCATAAGTCTCGCCGTCGACCGGCAGCTCGGGCGGCAAGGCGCGGCTATGCAATTCGGCGAGCAGGTCGACGGCGAGGCCGTAGCGTTCGGCGATCGGGCCGTCCTGGCCGGCGATGAATTGATCGCCCAGATCCTCGATCACCGCGACGCCGTCAGCGATGTTGTGGGCGTACAGGCGCGGCGTCGACAAGCCCTGCGCTCTCAGGCCCTCGGCCATCGCGATGAAGGCGCGGATGTCCTCGGCGAGCTTGGCGATCGCCGCATAAGGCTTGCCGTAGCGTAAGATCGGACCGTCCGGCCGCGGCGGCGAGATCATCAGGATCGCGGTCTCGCCGGAGGGCTTGATCAGCTTCTCATAGGCGCGGATCGACGCGTCGCCCTGCATGAAGACGCGCTGCGCGCCGCTCCAGCCGGCTTCGGCGAGAACCGAGGCGATGCCGCGCGCCCGCACGACCCGCGCGGCGAAGGCGCCGTGGCCCGTCAGGATCGCGCGGCGCGCCTCCGGACCCGATTGCGGCGCCAGAGCGAGAGCGATTTCAAGCCGGTCCGGTTTCAGCGCCGCTTCCGCGCGCTGCGGCCATTCGACCAGGACCAGCGCGCCCTCGATCGCCTCGTCCCAGCCGAGATTGACCAACTCGTCGGGATGCTTGATCCGATAGAAATCGGCATGGACGATCGGATAGCAGGGCCCGTCATAGGTCTGCATCAAGGTGAAGGTCGGGCTCGGCGCCTCCAGCGCCGGATCGCCGGTCAGGCTGCGGATCAAAGCGCGCGACAAAGTCGTCTTGCCGGCGCCGAGATCGCCGGACAGCGCGACGAGGTCGCCGGGCTTGAGCCATTCGGCGAGCCGTGCGGCGAACGCCTCGGTTGCTTGCTCGCTCGGCAGATCGATGCGCCAGATCGGATCGGCGGGACTCGAACGCGTCTGCTGCGGCATGGCTTTAAGCCACCCGGCTCGCCGCGGCCGCCGCGCCTTCGGTGGGGAAAATGACGGTGACGGTGGTGCCTTCGTCGGGCGCCGAATCGATCAGCACGCGGCCGCCATGCAGCTCGACCAGGGCGCGCACGATCGACAGGCCGAGGCCGACGCCGCGATGGCGCGAGCCGGCGGTGAACGTCTCGAAAGGCGTGAAAATGCGGTCCATGACGTCCGGCGGAATGCCGCGGCCGCGGTCGGAGACCTTGAACACGATCTCGTCGCCGCGCCGCATCGCGGCGAGAGTAACGGTTTGGCCCGCCTCGGAAAAGCCGATCGCGTTGGAGAGCAGGTTGAACAGGACCTGCCGCACCCGCAAGCCGTCGGCGCGCATGAGTCCGACGCCGTCGGTGGCGATGATGCGAAGCTCGATCCCCGATTCGGTGAGGCGGTCCTGCACGCCCTCGGCGGCGGCCTTCATCGCCTCGGCGACATCGACGTCCTCAAGCTTGAGCTCGAGCGCGCCGGCGTCGATCGAGGCGAGGTCGAGAATGTCGTCGATGATCGCGAGCAAAGCGGCCGAGGATTTCGTCACATGGCCGGCATATTCGAGCTGCTTCTCGTTGAGCGGCCCGACCGCGCCGTCGGCGAGCAATTGGGTGAAGCCGATAATGCTGGTGAGCGGCGAGCGCAGCTCGTAGCTGACGCGGCGGATGAAGGCGTTGCGAAGCTGCTCGGCCTCCATCAAGGCCTTGTTGAGCTTGGTCAGCGTGCGCTCGACATTCACGCCGGCGGTCACGTCGAGGAAGGTGATCAATGTCGCGCCGTCGGGCAACGGCATGGCGGCGCAGTCGATGATGACGCCGTCATTGCGCTCGATGCGCTT
>DATGLU010000753.1:0-10895 GCA_035294045.1 Roseiarcus sp.
CGCCGTGATCCCTTAAGCGAACGGGTTCATCCGAGCAAAGCCGGCTTTTTCGCGCTGGGCCTTGTCGGCGCGATCGCCGGCGCCGCCGCCCGCGCCGCCTTTCATGCGCCTCGGCGCGCCGGGAAACGCGCCGCATGAGCGAGTCCATCGGTGTCGCGCGAAGCAGCTCCTTCTACATGGCGATGCGCATCCTGCCGCAAGACAAGCGGGAGGCGATGTACGAGATTTACGGTTTTTGCCGCGCCGTCGACGATATTGCCGACGATCGCGGCCGGGACCGCGAACAGCGCCGCGCGGAACTGCAGGATTGGCGTCGCGCCATTGACGCGCTCTATGCCGGAGGCGACGGGAAGCATGCCGGCCTGGCGCGGGCGATCCGCGCTTACGATCTCAAGCGCGAGGATTTCCACGCGGTCATCGACGGCATGGAGATGGACGTCGTCGAAGACATTCGCGCGCCGGATCGGCCGACCTTCGACCTCTATTGCGATCGCGTCGCTTGCGCTGTCGGCCGCCTGTCGACGCAGGTCTTCGGCCTCGACCGCGCGACCGGCGAAAAGCTCGCCGACCATCTCGGCCGCGCCCTGCAGACGACCAATATCCTGCGCGATCTCGACGAGGACGCGAGTCTCGGCCGGCTCTATCTGCCGCGCGAGGCTTTGGCCAAGGCCGGCATTGCAAGCAGCGATCCCGAAACGGTTCTCGCCCATCCCAATCTCGGCGCTGCCGCGCAGGTTCTGGTCGAGGAGGCGCGCTGGCGCTTCGAGCAGGCGCGCGAGGTCATGGCCGCCTGTCCGCGCGCCAAAGTGCGGGCGCCGCGCCTGATGGGCGCCGTCTATCGCATGATCCTCGATCGTCTCGTCCGCCGCGGCTTTGCGCCGCCGCGCGCCAAGGTGAGCGCGCCGCGCCTTGGCGTGCTCCTCGTTCTCTTGCGCGAGATGGTCTAGATGAAGCGGCCGGCCGTTCACATTGTCGGCGCAGGCCTTGCCGGCCTTTCGGCCGCGGTCAGGCTCTCGGAAGGCTCGGCTTCCATCGTCCTTCACGAGGCGACGCGCCAGGCCGGCGGGCGCTGCCGATCCTTTTTCGACGAAACGATCAACGCGACGATCGACAACGGCAATCACTTGCTTCTGTCCGGCAATCGCGCCGCGCTTGCCTATCTCGACGCGATCGGCGCGCGAAACGAACTGACTGGTCCTAAGCGCTGCGAAATCGCCTTCGCCGATATGGCGACCAATGAGCGCTGGACGATCCGAGTCAATGAGGGGCCGCTGCCCTGGTGGCTCCTCATCGAGGGGCGGCGCACCCCCGGCGTGCGTCTCATCGACTATTTCGGCGCGCTGCGCATGCTTTGGGCGCCGAAAGGCGCCAAGCTTTCCGAAGTCATCGCCTGCTCGGGACGATTGTACGAACGGCTATGGCGTCCTTTCTTCCTCGCCGCGTTGAACACCGAGCCTAAATACGGTTCGGCGGCGCTCGCCGCCGCAACACTGCGCGAGACATTGGCGCGCGGCGGCCGCGCCTGCCACCCGCTCGTCGCCGCCCATGGCCTGTCGCGCGCCTTCGTCGATCCGGCCTTGCGCTTGCTGCAGAAGCGCGGCGCGCAAATCCGCTTCGAGCGCCGGCTGCGCGGCATAGAGTTCTCGAACGGGCGCGCGACGAGCCTCGAATTCGAGCATGATTCGGTCGCGCTTGGCGGCGAAGATGCTGTCATTCTCGCAACGCCAGCTCATACCGCCGCCGCGCTCGTGCCCGATCTGACCACCCCGCAAAAGACCAGCGCCATTCTCAACGGCCATTTCAACATCGCGCCGCCGGCCGGAACGCCGCCGATCATCGGCGTCGTCAATGGTACGGCCGAGTGGATTTTCGCCTATCCGGACCGGATCTCGACGACGGTCAGCGGCGCGGACCGGCTTATGGACGAATCGCGCGAGAAGCTCGCCGCCGATCTCTGGCGCGACATCGCCGCGCTGACCAATCTGCCGGATTCGCTGCCCTCCTGGCGCATCATCAAGGAGAAGCGCGCGACCTTTCTAGCGACGCCGGAGGAGGCCGCGCGCCGGCCCGGCGCCGCGACGCGATGGAGCAATCTCCTGCTGGCCGGCGATTATGTGAATACCGGCTTGCCGGCGACGATCGAGGGCGCGATCCGATCGGGCGAGACCGCGGCGGCTTTGGCGCGGGAGCGGATCGGGGCTTGAGGCGGTTTTAATACCCTCGTCATTGCGAGGAGCGCAGCAATCCATTCGCAGGGCGGCGCTCTATGAATGGATTGCTTCGCTTCGCTCGCAATGACGGCCAAACGGCGTCGTCACCCCGCCCGCGCGCGCTTCGGCGCCCGCGCCTCTTCGGCCTCGATTTCGGCCAGCTTTTTCTCGACATGGCGCGAGAAGACATATTCTGCCGGCCGCTGCCGGTCGAGCCGGATTTCCGGCGCCATCGGCCCTTCGGTCTTGATCCCCTTGGCGGCGATTTTCAGCATCTTCATCGGATGGGCGAAGGCGTCGTTCACCGCGCTCGCCTCGAAGCCGCTATGGACCATGCAATCGGCGCATTTTTCGTAAGCGCCGACGCCGTATGAATCCCAGTCGGTCGTCTCCATCAGCTCCTTGAACGTCTTCGCATAGCCCTCGCCGAGCAGGTAGCAAGGCCGCTGCCAGCCGAACACCGTGCGCGTCGGATTGCCCCAGGGCGTGCAATGATAGGCCTGATTGCCGGCGAGAAAATCCAGGAACAGCGAGGACTGGTAGAAGGCCCATTTCTTGCCGCGGCCCTTGGCGAGAATGTCGCGAAACAATTGCTTGGTGCGCGTGCGGTTGAGGAAATGCTTCTGGTCCGGCGCGCGCTCATAAGCGTAGCCTGGCGAGATGGTGACGCCCTCGACGCCGAGCCTTTTCGTCTCGTCGAGAAAGGCGGCGACGCGGGACGGGTCGGCGCCGTCGAACAAGGTGCAGTTAATGTTGACGCGAAAACCCTTCGCCTTGGCGGCTTGCAGAGCGGCAACGGCGCGCTGGTAGACGCCCTTCTGGCAAACCGAGCGATCATGCATCTCCTCGTCGCCGTCGAGATGGATCGACCAGTTGAAGCGCGGATGCGGCTTGAAGGCGGAGAGCTTCTTTTCGAGCAGCAGCGCATTGGTGCAGACGGTCACGTATTTGCCGCGCGCCAGAGCCTTGTCGACGACCTGATCGAGCTCGCGATGCAGCAGCGGCTCGCCGCCGGCGATCACCACGACCGGCGCGCCGCATTCGTCGATCGCCTCCAGGCACTGATCGACCGAGAGCCGCTGATTGAGGATTTTGTCGGGATAGTCGATCTTGCCGCAGCCGGCGCATGCGAGGTTGCAGCGAAACAGCGGCTCCAGCATCAGGACGAGCGGGTAGCGTCTGACCCCTTTGAGCTTCTGGCGAAGCACGTAAGCGCCCACGCCGGCCATCTGTCTCAAGGGTATGCCCAAGCGGAGGGTCCTTTCGCGAAGAGGCGCGTGGCGATTCGGAAAAGCCACGTCGGTATCTGTATTTTGGCTTTCCCTACATCAACCGGCGCATAAAGGAAATTGCCGATCCGGGCGGGGCACGAATTCCGGATTCGCAGATCATGATCGCCGATGCGCAACGCGGCGCCGTCGCCTCGCATGGGCATGGCGCGGGCGCGCGCCTCCTGCTAAGCAGGCTCCCTATTTCGGCAAAGGATGCGATCGTCTTCGCCGCGTCCGCTTGCAGCAGCGGAAGGCGCCGGCGCGCCCTTCGAGACGAACCGCCTGATACGCCTTGAGTTCACCCTCTGTCACCCATCGCCCGCGCCTCGCCGTCCTGGTCGACCTGCCTCGATCGGCCGAGGCTGGCGGCCACGTCAAATACTGGGAGCGTATCGCCGGCGCCGCGGCCGAAGCGGCGGATTTCCCTTTCGACCTCACGGTCTATTTTTCCGGCGGAGAAGCGGACGAAACGCCGGCAGCGCATGTCCGCCTGCGCCATCTCAGGCCGGTTTTCAGCACCGCGCGCCTGAAGTTTCTTCCCTATGTGCCGGACCATTCGGATCTTGCTTCATTTCATCGGCGGCTGGCGCGCGATCTGCCGGCCTATGATCTGATCCATACGACCGACGCTTATTTCGCCTTCGCCAAAACAGCGGAACGGATTGCGCGCCGGCTCGGCGTCCCCCTGACAAGCTCCTTCCATACGGATACGCCCGCTTATGCGAGAATTTTCACTCGCCAGACGATCGACCGGCTCTTCCGCCGCTGGCCCTGGCTGCGTCGCAAGCTGATCGAGGATTGGCGCGCGCCCGATCGGCAAGGCGCGAAAATGGAGCGGTTGCTGCGGCGCCATTTAAGGGCTGCGTCGCATGTCTTTTTCACGCGGGCGGAGGATCGCCGCCTCGCGGAAGAGATTCGCGACGCCGCCGACGTCAGCCGGCTGCGGATCGGCGTCGACAAGAATCTCTTTGGTCCGCATCGGCGCGAGCAGGCCGCGCTGCGGCGCGACTACGCCATTCCCGAGGACCGCGTCATCGCGCTGTTTGTCGGCCGCGTCGATATCGGCAAGAACGTTCCGGTGCTGATCGAGGCGGCGCAGCGCGCTCTCGCGGCCGGCGCGCCGCTCCACCTCATCGTCGCGGGGCTTGGGCCGATGCGAACCGACCTCGCCGAGCGCCTGGCCGGCCATATCAGCCTGCCGGGCTTCGTCTCGCCGAGCGAGCTCGGCCGGCTCTATGCTAGCGCCGATTTCGTCGCGCTTCCGTCCGAAGTGGAGATCGGGGGCATGGCCGTCGCCGAGGCGATCGCCGCTGGCGCGCCGATGCTGCTCGCCCGCAAAGCAAGCTCGGCGAGCGTCTTCGACCATACCGAGGCGATCCGCCTGGTCGAGGGCGGGGCCGAGGCTTGGACCGCGGCGCTTGCCGAAATGGCCTCCAGCGCCGATTCGCGGCGCAGCATGCGGCAGGCGGCGCTCGATTACGGCGCGCGCGGGCTGGCGAGCTGGTCCGACGTGTTGCGGGAGGATTTGACCCCCGGCTGGCGCGCCGCGCTGGCGCGCACGAGAAAAGAACATGTTCGGTCGAACCGCGATGCATGAGCCATTCGGCGCGCGGATTCTCGTTCTCGTCCCTCATCCGGACGACGAGGTCGTCGCCGCGGCTGCTTCGCTTGGCCGGGCGAAACAGCAAGGCGCGGCTTTGTTCGCGCTCTACCTGACCGACGGCTGCCTGTCGCGCGAGACGATGTGGCCATGGCGGCGCGCCGATCACGCCGCCGCAGTGGCGCGCCGACGCGCCGAGGCGGAGCGCGCCGCGGCGCTGCTCGGCCTTGCGCCGGTCGGCTGGGGCGATCGGCCGGCGCGCTTTCTATGGCGAGAGATGTCCGCCGTTCACGCGGAGATCAAAGCCGCAATTGCCGCGCACAAACCCGATCAGATCTGGGCGCCGGCCTATGAAGGCGGCAATCCGGATCATGACGCGCTGAATGCGCTGGGCCAAGCATTCGTCGACGAGCTGAACGTGCTCGAATTCGCGGGGTACAATTATTGCGGCGGCAAGGCGCGCGCCCAGGAATTCCCCTACCCGAACGGGACGGAGACCATCGTCGAACTGACCACCGCGGAGCGGCAGACAAAGCGCGCGCTGCTCCGGGTCTACGCGTCCGAGCAGAACAATCTGGGCTATGTCGGAATTGACCGCGAATGTTTTCGCCCGCTGGCCGTGTATGATTATAGCCGACCGCCGCATCCGGGGACCTTATGGTACGCTCGCTTCCAATGGGTCCCCTTCCGCCATCCGCGCGTCGATTTCACGCCGCCCGAAGAGGTGAGCAAAGCGATCTGCGAGGGCCTTGCGTCCCTTCTCCCCGCTTCGCGGGGAGAAGGTGGCGGCGAAGCCGCCGGATGAGGGGCTGCGCCGAACGAGGGGAGTAGCGTTCGCAGCGCTGTACCTTGCAGCTTGTGCAGAGCGCTTTGGCGGCGCAGCGGTGGGCCGATGGCGGCGAGTCGTTTAAAGTACGTCAGCGACTCCACCGAAACGCTCGCCTTCGAGCTCCGCGCCGCCCCTCATCCGGCGCTTCGCGCCACCTTCTCCCCGCGGAGCGGGGAGAAGGGATCCTCCCCCTTCAGCTGGTACGCAGGGCGACGAACCGCGCGGCGGTGCCTAAAGTTTCGGCCTTGTCGCCGAGTCCGGAATCGCGCAGCGCCGCCTCGGCCTCTTGGACGAGCCGGTCGCGCGCCGCCTTGGCGCCGACGAGGCCGAGCGCGGCGACGAAGGTCGCCTTGTTGCGGCCGGCGTCCTTGCCGGCGCGCTTGCCGAGCTGCTTTTCGTCGCCCTCTGCGTCGAGAATGTCGTCGGCGATTTGGAACGCCGCGCCAAGCGCGCGGCCGTAGCGCGACAAAGCGGCGCGGACGGGCGCCGGGGCCGCGGCGATGATCGCGCCGGCCTCGACCGAAAAATGCAAGAGCGCGCCGGTTTTCATCGCCTGCAGCTTGAGAATCGCGTCGCTGTCCAGCGGCGCCGTCGCGGATTCAGCCTCGAGGTCCAGCATCTGCCCGCCGGCCATGCCGCCGAGGCCGGCCGCTCGCGACAGGCCGACGCAGAGCGCGGCGCGGATCGCCCCGTCGGGATGCGTGGCGGTCTCGCCCATCACGTCGAAGGCGAGCGTCAAAAGCCCGTCGCCGGCGAGAATCGCCGTCGCCTCGTCGAACGCCTTGTGGACGGTCGGTCGGCCGCGCCGCAAGTCGTCGTCGTCCATCGCCGGCAAATCGTCATGGACCAGCGAATAGCAATGGACGAGCTCGATCGCCGCCCCGGCGCGCAGCGGGCCTTCGCCGCCGAGCCCCAGCGCCCTGGCGGTGGCGATCGTCAGAAATGGCCGCAGCCGCTTGCCGCCGGCGAGCGCGCCATGACGCATCGCGGCGAGCAGGCGCGGCGGGCGGGCGATTTCGCCGGCCAGCGGCGCGTCGGCGAGCAAGCGCTCCAGCATGGCTTCGATGGCGAGGCCCGCCTTTTTGAGCTGCGTCGTGAAATCTCTGGACTCGTTGAGCGTCGTCATGAAAGGTCGTTACCCCCTTGGCGGCGATCGGGCGCCGACCATAGGGGGACGAAGCGCCGGGACGCAATCCTGGCGTTCGTCGTTGCGGTCAATGCGGTCGCCGCGGTCGCCGACCGCGGCTCCAATGGCCGCGCCCGGAGCCTCAATCGAAATCCTTCGGATCGAACACCCGCTTGGTCGAGCAAAACTCGCAGGTGACGCCGATCTTGCCGTCGTCGCCGACCATGTCGCGGCGCTCTTCGGGCGAGAAGCTCTTCAGCATCGCCTCGATGCGCTCGCGCGAGCAGCGGCAAGCGTCGCGCAAGTCGCCTTGCGCGAAGACACGCACGCCGCGTTCGTGGAACAGGCGGTAGAGCAGGCGCTCGCTCGACACGGTCGGGTCGATCAGTTCATGGTCCTCGACGGTGCCGACCAGCGCGCGCGTCTCGGTCCAGGCGTCGTCCTCGGGCACGATGTCGCGCGCCGCGCCTTCCGGCGCGTCGCCGGGATCGAAATCGGCGCGCCGCCGCCGCTCCGGCGAATCGGGCAAAAATTGCGCCATCAAGCCGCCGGCCCGCCAATGAACGGCGTCCGGCGTGACGATCTCGCCGACCGCGAGGCGGACGAGAGTCGGGATTTGCTCGGAGCGCTCGAAATATTGATGCGCCGCCGCTTCCAGGCCCTGGCCGTCGAGCGGGATAACGCCTTGATAGCGCGACAGGCCGGCGCCCGGATCGACGGTGAAGGCGAGGTGTCCTTCGCCGAGCAAGTCGCCGGAGCGCGCAGCGTCGCTGGCGGCCGCGACTTTCTCGGCGTCAAACCGCGCCAAGGCGCGCAAATTCGACGGCGCGTCGAAATCGACGATCAGCATGTTGAGCGCGCCGTTGGTCTTGGTCTGCAGTTGGAAACTGCCCTCGATCTTCAGCGCCGAGCCGAGCAGGACGGTCAGCGCCGCCGCTTCGCCGACGATCCGGGCGACCGAAGAGGGATAGGCGTGGCGCTTAAGGATCGTGTCGATCGCCGGGCCGAGCCGCACCACCCGGCCGCGCGTGCTCAGCGGCTCCACCGCGAAGGGGAGCACGATGTCCTCGCGTCTGTCGTCGGAAACCGCGCGGCTGCGCGATGCTTCGTTCACGTGTCGAGCGCTCCCAGGCACCATGCAAGGATGCCTTTCTGCGCGTGCAGGCGATTCTCCGCCTCGTCGAACACCACCGATTGCGGGCCGTCCATCACCTCGTCGGTAACTTCCTCGCCGCGATGGGCAGGCAGGCAATGCATGAAAATCGCGTCCTTCGCCGCTTCGTTCATCAGTCTCCGATTGACCTGGTAGGGCGCGAGTAGATTGTGGCGGCGCCCTTCGTCCTCATCGCCCATCGACACCCAGCAATCGGAAATCACCGCGGCGG
The DNA here is from genome assembly GCA_035294045.1 of Roseiarcus sp. GTDB lineage: Bacteria > Pseudomonadota > Alphaproteobacteria > Rhizobiales > Beijerinckiaceae > Roseiarcus. The sequence continues at coordinate 8,422 of DATGLU010000753.1, forward strand.
CGCCGGCGGCGGCGGCGAACGGGTCGTCGTCCAGCCTGACATCGGCGCCGAGCGCCCGCGCCGCTTCAAGCCGGGAAGGCGGCGGCTGCAATTCGCGCGGACAGGCGATATGGAGCGAGAATTCGAAACGCGCCGAGGCGTCGATCCACGACGACAGAACATTGTTGTAGTCGCCGCTCCAGGCGATCTTGCGGCCGCGGATCGGACCGCGATGCTCTTCGAAGGTCATCACATCGGCCATCGCCTGGCAGGGATGGGATTGCTTGGTCAGGCCGTTGATGACCGGCACGGACGCATAGCGCGCCAATTCCTCGAGCGCGCGCTGATCCAGAATGCGGATCATGATCGCGTCGACATAGCGCGACAGGACCCGAGCCGTGTCGGCGAGCGTCTCGCCGCGGCCGAGCTGCATTTCGGCGCCGGTCAGCATCATGGCGTCGCCGCCGAGCTCGCGCATCGCCTTCTCGAACGAGACGCGGGTGCGCGTCGAGGGCTGATCGAAAATCATCGCCAGGGTTTTGCCGGCGAGCGGCCGCACGGCCGGCGGCTCGCCCCTGACGCGGGCGGCCTTCATCGCCGAGGCGGCGGCGAGCATATGGCGCAAATCGCGCGCCGGCACTTGCGAAAGATCGAGAAAATGCCGGACTGGCGCTGCAGACGACGGCGCGCTCATTCGGCCGCGCCCTTTTTCGCGGCCTGCTCCTCCAGCCTTAGGCAGGCGGCGTCGAGGCGGCGCACGCCCTCGGCCAATTCCTCCTCGCTGACGATCAGCGGCGGCAGCAAGCGCACCGTATTGTCGCCGGCCGGAATAGTCAGCAGCTTCTCCTGGCGCGTCGCCGCGGCGAAATCGGCGTTTGGAACTTTGACTTTCAGGCCGATCATCAGGCCTTCGCCGCGCACCTCTTCGATGGTCGCGCCATGCCGGTCCTTCAATTCGGCGAGGCGCTGGCGCAACAGAAGGCCAAGCTGGACGACCCGCTCGATAAAGCCTGGGGCGAGCACCACGTCGAGCACGGCGTTGCCGACCGCCATGGCCAGCGGGTTGCCGCCGAATGTCGTGCCGTGGACGCCGGTCGTGAAGCCCTTGGCCGCGTCGGCGGTGGCGAGGCAAGCGCCCATCGGGAAACCGCCGCCGATCCCCTTGGCGATGGTCATGATGTCGGGCCGGATGCCGGCATGCTCATAGGCGAAGAGCTTGCCGGTGCGACCAATGCCGGTCTGGATTTCGTCCAGGACGAGCAAAAGGCCGTGCTTGTCGCAGAGCGCGCGCAGGCCACGCAGAAAGGAAGGCGGCACAACGCGCACGCCGCCCTCGCCCATGATCGGCTCGATCAGGATCGCGCCGGTTTCCGGGCCGATCGCCCTCTCGACGGCGTCGACATCGGTGACCGGAATTTGGTCGAAACCCTCGACTTTCGGGCCGAAGCCTTCGAGATATTTGGCTTGGCCGCCAGCCGCGATCGTCGCCAGGGTGCGGCCATGGAAGGCGCCTTCGAACGTGATGAAGCGATAGCGCTCGGGCCGGCCGCCGACCGACTGCCATTTGCGCGCCATCTTGATCGCCGCCTCGTTGGCCTCGGCGCCGGAATTGGAGAAGAAAACCAGATCGGCGAAGGTCGCTTCGACCAGGCGGCGGGCCAGCTTTTCGCCGTCCGGGATCTGAAAGAGATTGGACGTGTGCCAAAGCTTGGCGCCTTGGCGGGTCAGGGCCTCCACCAGGTGGGGATGCGAATAGCCGAGCGACGCCACGGCGATGCCGGCCCCGAAATCGAGATAGCGCTCGCCGGCGGCCGAAATCAGCCAGGCGCCTTCGCCTTTTTCGAAGGCGAGATCGGCCCTCGCATAGACCGGCACGATCGCGGAAGACACGTCTTCTAAGCTCCAGCTTGCCGATGGGCGCCGCCTGCGGATCAAGCGGCGCAAACAAAAACGCCGCCCCGCTGGGACGGCCGCTCAACGGCCGGATCATAACGCGCCCCAGCCTTTAGGGTCAAATGGTTGCGTGAAATCCTTCTCCCCGGCGCAGTGGGGCGAAGGCGGCCGTGCGCAGCACGGCCGGATGAGGGACGGCGCTGAGGATGCTGGTTACCGATTCAGAAGGCGCTTGCCTTCCGAGTCCGGCGCCGCTGCTCATCCGGCGCCGTGGCCGGTCTGTTAAGACAGGCGGTCTTTCGACGCCCTAAGCGCCACCTTCTCCCGGCTGCACAGGGAGAAGGGTACGATCGGCAGCCGCCCCGCCGCTTCGCGCATCCGCTGTTGAAAACAGCAGCGCGAGAGGACGGCGGACTCTTGCGTGCGATTCAACGCGTAGTGTAGATTCCTCTTCGTCGGCTACGAGATGTCGTGGGGCCGATTTTCTAGAGAGCGTCAAGTGCGGAGCGTTCGTCGGCGCGACCGAACGAGCGGCGGCGCCGGATTCCGCCCAACGCGTCGAAGCCGCGCGTAAGGCGCGCTTCTCAGGAGCCGGCTGTCCT
>DATGLU010000754.1:0-3436 GCA_035294045.1 Roseiarcus sp.
GCTGCGCTTTCCTAGACTGGCCGAGCCGGCGGAAGACCGGCGGCGCCTGAGCGGCGCGTCGAGGAAGGAGGACGCCGGCGATGGCCTATCTTTTCAGCAACGTGCAGATCTGGGACGGCGAGAACGACGAGCGCTATCCGGGCGAGGTCCTCGTCGAGAACAACCGCATCACGGCCGTCGCGCGCGGCTTCAACCAGATCCAGCGGGACGGCCTCGCGCCGATCGACGGCGGCGGCATGACGCTGATGCCGGGCATGGTCGAGGGCCATTGCCATCTCTCTTTCGTCAATCCGCTGCGCAACCAGGACCTCGGCGAGATTCCGCCCGAAGAGCATTTGCTGCGCACCTGCCGCAACGCCACTTTGATCCTCAATCACGGCTTCACGTCCTGCTATTCGGCGGCTTCGGCCAAGCTGCGCATCGACGTGGTGGTGCGCCAGGAGATCGAGGACGGCTATCTGGCCGGCCCGCGCTACCGCGCCGCCGGGCCGGAAATCACCGTGACCGGCGGCCTCGGCGACGAGCGCAAGCAGCATATGCACGCCGAGAGCTTCGGCATGCTCGCCGACGGCCCCGACGAAATCCGCCGCGCGGTGCGCCTGTGCTGCCGCGAGGGCGTCGACAACATCAAGCTCAACATTTCCGGCGACGAGTTCGTCGCCAATGCGCGCGCCGAGATCACCTCGATGAGCGAGATCGAAGTCGCGACCGCCGTCGAAATCGCCCATGAATGGAACAAGCGCGTCGCGTGCCATTCGCGCGCCGCGGCCTCGGTCAAGCGGGCGGTGCGCAACCATGTCGACTGCATCTATCATTGCGACTTCGCTGACGAGGAGGCGCTCGACATGCTCGAAGCCGCCAAGGACCGGGTGATCGTCGGGCCGGCTTTCGGCCTCGTTCACAACGCCGTCTTCGAGGGCGAGATCATCGGCATGACCAAGGACGTGGTCGAGAAAATGGGTCTTCGCCGCAAGCTCGAGGCGACCTGCCGCACCTACGAGCAGATGCGCAAGCGCGGTATGAAAGTGGTGGTCGGCGGCGATTACGGCTTCCAACTGACGCCGATGGGGCAGAATGCGCGGGACATCGGCCATTTCGTCAAATTCTTCGGCTATACGCCGGCCGAGGCGTTGCGTTGCGCGACGGCGGTCGGCGGCGAATTGATGGGCCATAAGGGCGAGCTCGGCGTGATCAAGCCGGGCGCGCTCGCCGACATTCTGCTTGTCGACGGCAATCCGCTGGCCGATCAATCGATCCTTGTCGGACCGACGCATTTCGCGATGATCATGAAGGACGGCAAGATGCATCGCGATCCGCGCCACCGCCAGGTCGAAGCCGGGCGGATCGCCGCGGAATAAGCGCGCGCAGAGCTCGGCGCGAAGGGAGGACGATGGACGTGGCGCAGGCGGCGCTCGCTCTCGAAATGCTCGCGATCAGCAAGAGCTTTCCCGGCGTGCAAGCGCTGGACGGCGTCAGCTTCGCCTGCGCGCGCGGCGAGGTCCATGCGCTATGCGGCGAGAACGGCGCCGGCAAATCGACCCTGATCAAGATTCTCGGCGGCGTCTACCGGCCCGACAGCGGCAGCCTGCGGCTCGGCGGACGGGAGGTCGCCTTCTCCCATCCGGTCGCGGCGCGGCGGTCCGGGATCAGCATCATTCACCAGGAGCTCAGCCTGCTGCCGGAGCGCTCGGTCGCCGAGAACATCTATCTCGGAATCGAGCCGAAACGGTTCGGCATGCTGGACCGCGCCACGATGCGCAGCGGCGCCGAGCGCCTGCTCCGCCGCCTCGTTTCGACCATCGCGCCGGACTGGAAGGCCGGCGACCTGTCGATCGCGCAGCAGCAGATCGTCGAGATCGCCAAGGCGCTGGCGATCGACGCGCGCATTCTGGTGATGGACGAGCCGACCGCCGCGCTCGACGATGTCGACGCCGCGCGCCTGCTCGATCTCGTCCGCCGCCTGAGCGCGGAGGGCGTGACGATCGTCTATGTCTCGCACCGCATGCCCGAGATTCAGGCTATCGCCGATCGAGTGACGGTCCTCAAGGACGGCCGCTCGGTGATGACGGCGCCGATCGCGGAGGCTCCGACCGGCCGGCTGGTGCGGGCGATGGTCGGGCGCGACCTCGCCGACTTCTATCCGCCGCGTCCGCCGAAGCCGGCCGGGACGGCTGCGCTGACCATAAGCGGCGGATCGAATAGCAGCTTGCGCGGCGTCGACCTGACGCTGCTCGCAGGCGAGATCCTCGGGATCGCCGGCCTGGAAGGCTCGGGCAAAAGGTCGCTGGCCCGCGCGATTTTCGGCGACGAGCCGTTCGACAGCGGAACGCTCGAAATCCGCGGCGAAGCGCGCATCGTCAAGCGGCCGCGCGAGGCGATCGCGCTCGGAATCGGCTGCCTGTCGGACGACCGCAAGCGCGAAGGGCTGCTCCTGCAGCAATCGGTGCGCGACAACGCCATGCTCACGCAAAGGGCTTTCGCCAATCCGTTCCGTCCGCCCAACGCGCAGCCGATGTCCATCGAACGGACCGACGCCCAGCTCCGCAAGCTCGACCTGCGCGCGGCCGGCTTCGATCAGGAAATCCGTCTGCTTTCCGGCGGCAACCAGCAGAAGACGATCATTGCGCGCTGGCTGGCGCGCGAGCCGGACATCCTGATCTTCTGCGAGCCGACGCGCGGCGTCGATGTCGCGACCAAGGCGGCGATCTACAAGATCATGCGCGACCTTGCGGCGCGCGGTCGGGCGATCCTGATGATCTCGTCGGATCTGCCGGAAGTGATCGGGGTCAGCGACCGCATCCTGGTGATGCGGGAAGGCGCGATCGCCGGCGAATTGCCGGGCGGCGCGAGTGAAGAGGACGTGATGGCGATCGCGGTGGGCCATGCCCGCGAAACGCCCGCGCTCGTGCCGTGAGCGCGGCGCAACTCGCGCCGTCCGTGGCGGCGAAGCGGCGCGGCTCGCTCGCGCCGGCGCTGCTGCTCGCCGGGTCGGTCGCGCTCTATGCCGGCGCGGCGTTATGGACCGGCCAGACCCGGATGCTCGACGCGGACGGCGTCGTCGGCCTGCTTCAACGCATGGTCGCGCTCGGCATCGTCGCGCTCGGCCAGACTTTCGCGATCCTGGCCGGCTCGATTGACCTCTCGGTCGCCAATCTGATCAGTGTCGCGGCCGTGCTGGCCTCGTTCATCATGCAAGGGCGGCCGGACATGATGGCGCCCGCTATCGCCGTGGTGCTCGCCGTCTCCGCCCTGGTCGGCCTCGTCAACGGCGCGCTGATCGCCCGATTGCAGGTCAATCCGCTGATCGCGACGCTCGGCGTCGGCCTCATCCTGCAAGGCCTGCTCTCCGCCAGCTTCACCAATTTCGCCGGCTCGGTGCCGCCGGAATTCCAGGGTGTGGCTTATAGCGGTATCGGCGGCGTGCCTTATTCCGTCG
>DATGLU010000755.1:0-6740 GCA_035294045.1 Roseiarcus sp.
TCCGCGGTTTCGATTTCCATCTTCCGAGTCGGTTTGCGGACGGTCGCATTCACCGTCTCATCGCTTTGACAGAAGGCGGTCAAAGGCTTGATGGATGCCCCATCACGTTTCTGGCTCATCAGCCCCATCTGCCTAGCCCCGTAACCGATCCCGACCGATTGTCCTTTGATCGAGCCCTTCGCGGCGACGACCCTACGGTCGCGGCGTCTGTCCCGTTCTCCGACTATCGATTTTGGCGTGAGCGGCGCCCCAATGACGACGGCGCGTTGCTCTCGACCTCCATCGCCGTTTTGATGTTTGGGCCGGGCGAAACGCGCGATACTCTGGAAAGTTTGGGAGAGCAAATTCATTGCGATTGGACGGCTCTCTCGCTGACGCCGCCGCCTGGGCAGGCGGCGATAAGCTTTAGGCAGGACGAGCTGGAGGATTTCCTTGGTCAGGACGGCGCTGAGTGCGAAATTGCGGTCTGCGCGCTCGCTGGATCGCTCTTTGCGCCGAACGCGCTTCACCGGATCGCCCAGGCGTTCTCACAAAAGCCGCAAGCGACAATCGCCTATGGCGATTTTGAGCAACAGGCCCCGGACGGCTCTCTATGGCCGATCGCACTGCCGGCATTCGACTATGAGCGAATGCTCGAACAGGGCTATTGCGCGCATCTTTTTGCGATGCGGCGCGCGACCCTCGAAAGCTGCTTGTCTCGCAGCGCAAACAACCTTTATCGCCTTTTCAATGCCGCGCTGGACGAGGATTTGTCTCTACGCCGAGCCATCTTGCATCTGCCCGGAGCGCTCGCAACGCTGCCGAGAATCGACGCGCGCGGCGCAACGAACGCTCTGCGACAGGCGAGCCTTTTGCATCTGCAAAAGCGAAAGGAGAAGGCGTCCTGCGCTCCGGCCGCAGGCGCGATATTTCCCGCCGTGCGAATCCTGCGCTCGGTAGCTCCGCGCAGCGTGACCATCATTATGTCGACGCGGAGTCGCGTCGACGGACTTGGCCAGCGCCTTGTTTCGCTCCCCTCTGCAGCGGGCGATGTTTCGGTCGATGTCTTGGCAATCCACAATGGCAGCGGCGACGGAAGCTGCAAATTTTTCAGCGAGATCCAGGAGCGAGGGGGGCGCGTCATTCAAGCGCCTGGAGCGTTCAACCAAGCCGACCTGATGAACCAAGCGGCCCGCGCCGCAACCGGAGAGGCCCTGTGTTTCCTCGACAGTGATTTAACGGGCCTCGATAACCGATGGCTTGAGGAGATGCTTAGCCGCCTCAGCGGGCCGAACGTGGGCGCCGTCGGGGCTCTGCTCATCTCGGCGTCGGGCGTCGTGGAGCATGGCGGGGCAGTGCTCGGACCAAGGTTCGCCTCCGTCGACGCCTTCGCCGACCGCCTCTCGGGCGATGCGGGCTACGCCGATCTTTTGCGGGTTGCGCACGAATGCAGTGCGGTGTCTTCGGCCTGCCTGCTCGTCGACCGCCAAGACTATCTGGCGGTGGGAGGCATGGACGCGGTGCGCTTTCCCACCACCTTCAACGCCGTCGACCTTTGCCTCAAGCTCCGAGCAAAAGGCCAACGGATTATTTTCACGCCTTACGCGAGGCTCAAGCGGGTCTCCTCTCGAGGACGACGCGCCGATCTACGCGACGCGGTCTTCGAGCGCGAGCTTAGGATGTTGCGCGCGAAATGGGGAAGCGAACTCGCCGAAGACCCTTACTACAATCCCACATTGGCGCTCGACTCGTTTCCATATTCGGCGCTCGCTTGGCCACTAAGGTCTTTCGGGCCAAGGACAAATATTCCACCGGCCGCACACACACTTCTTCCCGGATTCTAAAAAATGCGTCGAAGCGCACGAAGCAAAGTCATTGAGGCGCTACGGCGAGCGCGGCCTCGGGGCGCCTTCGTCCAGCGTCTGTTCAACAAATTCGTACAATCGCCGGATTTCACCATCGGCGATGCTGCCGCCCGCATGGTCGGCGATCGCCAGACCGAACGCAAACGCCCTGACGAATGGCGTGCGGTGACCAATGCCGGGGCCGACGGGTTCGCCGAAGCTCGACAATTCTTCCGAGAATTGCCTTCCTTCGAGCGTGCGAAGATCCACTTGATTTGGAATAAGGGCGGTCAAGGGCCAGCCATTTCGGCGGGCGCGCGCGGCGTTTACGATCGCCAACGTTTGCGCGGTCGCGTCTATGTCCAAGCCAGATGGGGTGCATGGCACCAAAATCAGGTCGGCGATGGCGATCGCCGCGCCGAGCGCGCGGTCGCTCGGCGCAGTGTCGACGAGGATGAGATCGGCGGACACGCCTTGCACCTGGCGAACCCAGTCGCCGACTGTCTGACCCTCGAGCGCAATTTGATAAACCGGAAAGCCGAGATTGCCCGGCTCCGCCCACTTGCCGGCCGAGCCTTGCGCGTCGCCATCGATAAGGGCGACGTCGAGCCCACGGCTGCTCGCTTCGCCGGCGAGACAAACCGAAATCGTGGTTTTGCCGACGCCGCCTTTTCGTTGCGCGACGGCGATTCTCTTGGTCAGTGCTGTCCCATCGCTTTGAGCAAACCGCCGCGCCTCTCGGCTTCTTCAAGGAAGCAAGCGGCGCAACTCCCTTCGTCAATTTCGCTGCGCCGTTTGGCGACAGCGGCAACTTTCACAAGGATAACAACGGCGCCCTAAAGGTCAACACCAACCAGATCGGTTCTGAATTCTTTCTCCGGCTCGAAAAATCGTGGCTTTATGAACGTTTTATTCGTACATAACAGCTTTCCGGCGCAATATAAGCACCTCGCTCGCGCCTTAACGCGAGATCCGCGCGTGCGCGTGGCCGCAGTCGGCGCGGCGCGCAGCCGGATGTCCGCCCCGGTTGACTATCGCCGATATGTTCTGACGGATGGCGACGTCTCGGCGACGCATCCCTTTGCGCGGCGCTTCGATCTCGAATGCCGCCGCGCCGAGCAAGTGCTCTATGCGCTGTCCTCCCTTTCGTCGTCGGGCTTCGAGCCCGATGTCGTCCTGGCTCACCCCGGCTGGGGCGAGGCGCTGCCGCTCAGGCCGCTCTTCCCGAAAGCCCGCATCCTCCTTTATTGCGAGTTCTTTTACCGGCTGGCGGAGCAGGATGTCGGATTCGATCCGGAATTCGCCAATGTCGGCGCGGACGGCCTTATCGGTCTTCACCTGAAGAACGCCGCGACCCTGCTCTCGCTGTCGGATTGCGATTTCGGCGTGTCGCCCACCGCCTGGCAGCGCTCGACTTATCCGCAAGAATGCCAAAAAAAGATCGAGGTGATTCACGAGGGAATCGATACGGAAATCGTGAAGCCGCAGCCGGAAGCTGTCTTCCGTCTGAGTTCGGGGCGCGAGTTGAGAAGCTCCGATGAAGTGGTCACATTCGTCGCGCGAAATCTAGAGCCGCTCAGAGGCTATCATATTTTCATGCGAGCTTTGCCCGAGATACTGCGCGCGCGCCCGCGCGCGCAGATTCTGGTGATCGGCGCGGAAGGCACCTCCTATGGCCGCTTGCCGCCGGAAGGAAAATCCTGGCGCTCGATTTTCTACGAGGAGGTCGCAGATAAGATCGACGCATCACGGGTTCATTTCACCGGAACGCTCTCTTATCTGAATTTTCTCAGGGCGCTCCAAGTGTCCTCCGCTCATATCTACTTGACCTATCCCTTCGTGCTGTCGTGGTCATTGCTCGAAGCGATGAGCGCCGGATGCCTCGTCATCGGTTCCGACACGGCCCCTGTCCGCGAGGTGATTCACGAGGGGAACGGAATCCTGACGCCGTTTTTCGATCAGGACGCCCTGTCTGATCGAGTCATTTCGGCTCTCGCCCGGCCGCGCCGCTATTTCGATCTTCGCGCGGAAGCAAGGCGAACTGTGTTGAGCCGATACGATCTTGAGAGCGTTTGCCTGCCGAAAATCCTTGACCTCGTCTATGAGAAGAGAACGGCGCTTGCCGCGCCGTTGCGAGAGCGCGGAAGCCGCAAGCGCACGCGCCAAGCAAATGGCGAAGCCAAGATCAGCGAGAATTCTCGCGTCGGCGAAGCAACGGCGCTAGGGGAGCTGAGACATGCCCGAAGATCACGTCCTCAACATCTTGACCGAATCGGCGCGCCAGAAGAAGAGCCCGGACCGCAAGGCCGGCGGCGGACCCAGGCAGCGGGGTGGCGAAGCCGGCGCGAGCGGGGCCAAGCCGACCGCAGGCGCAGTCGACGCCCTCTGGGTCTCCCGGGGCGGCGATGTGCTCTTGATCGGCTGGGTCGATGATCGCGCGGCCGCGCTCAATGAGATCCGCCTTGTCGGCCGGCATTCATCGAAAACGCTAGAGAAGCGAGAGCTCGGCTGGTGGTTGCCCGCCGCTGCGGGCAAGTCTTCGGACAATCGGCGTCACGCCGGCGTCTGGGCGGTCGCCTCGCTGGACCCCGAGGCGGCCAAGGAAGAGACTTGGCGCATCGAATTCGGACTCGCCAAGGGCGTCGGCGTCCTCATCGACGCCGCTCCGCATTTCTGTACGGCGCAGGATTTGAACGAGCGCCTTTCCGAATTTCTGGCGTCGCTTGCGCCCGGAGAATGTCGGCCGCCGGAAAACTCTGAGCATCTCGACCGACTCCTTAAAAGCGTCAAAGCCGAGGCGCCGCCTTTTCCCCGTCACAATGTCGAAGCAATCGTCATGGCCGACGAAGGCGGCGTCTTCATCGCCGGCTGGATCGACGACACGCTTGATCCCTTCAACGGGATTCGCCTTGACGGCGCCGGATGGCAAGTGAGTTTCGCCGGCGATGCGCTTGGCCGCGTCGCGCGCGAAGACGTCCAGTCTACGCTGAAATCGATCAAGCGTCACGCTTTCGGCTTCTGGGGGTTCGCTTCGGTGAGAGGGCTGCGCCGCGGCTCGGAAAAATGCCGCGTCGAATTGTCGACCAAGGCCGGCGCCAGGCAGCGCCTCGAAGTTTCATTCGGAATCGTCGACGAAATCGAACTGCGCAATCTTGTCCTCGGCTACCTGGGCAGTTGCCGCTATCTCGGCAATCCCAATCTCGATGCGGTCGCCAGCGTCGCAAAGTCCATCGGCCGCAACATCGTCGATCTCAATTCGCGCATCACGCGAGACATCGTCGCGCGGCCTTTTATCGAGCGTTTCGGGCGCTCGCGCGCGGCGGCGAAAGGCTCGATCGTGGTCTGCCTCTATGGCAAGCCGGAATATCTCTTCCTGCAAAACGCTCTTTTCGCTGGCGGCGCTGGCATCGAGGACTATGAATTCGTTTATGTCTCCAACAGCCCGGAACTTTCTGAGAAGCTCCTGCGCGATGCTCGCATCTGCGCGCGGACCTTCGACGTCGACCTGACGCTCGTCCTCCTGCCCGGCAACGCCGGCTTCGGGGCCGCCAACAACGCCGCCGTCAAACATGCGCGCAGCGATCGCATTCTCATCGTCAATCCCGACGTCTTTCCCTATGATTCGGATTGGGCGGCCAAGCACTCGCGCTTGATTGAAGAACTGCCGAGCGCGCAGACTCAGCTCTTCGGCGCGCCGCTCTATTACGACGACGGTTCGTTGATGCATGCCGGGCTTTATTTCGACGCCGACCTTGGCGTGTCCATGGCGGGCGCGGCTTTCAAGGCCGAGACCTATCTGCGAGTTGAGCATTTTGCGAAAGGCGCGCCCCCAATGAGCGCGCGTTATTTGCGCAGCCGCCCCGTTCCCGGCGTGACCGGCGCCTTCATCTCCTCCGATCGAAAATGGTTTGAGAAATTGGGAGGGTTTTCCGAAGATTATGTTTTCGGCCATTACGAGGACGCCGATTTCTGCTTGCGCAGCCTGGAGGCGGGCGTCGCGCCGTGGATTCACGACATCAAGCTTTGGCATCTCGAGGGGAAGGGCTCGACGCGCCCGCCGACCTTGGACGGCGCCATGACCGTCAATCGCTGGCTGTTCAACAAGCTATGGGCGGCGAAAGTCGCGCCTTCGCTTCTCGGGCAGCGGCCGAACCATCCGTTGTTGCAAACGGGACCAGACGAAGAACACGAAGAGCAACGGCGGGCGCTACAATCGTCAAGCGGCAAACGCCCGTTTCCCTCATCGCCGCATAATATCTCGGCCCCGGCGGTTCTCGGCAATTCCTATGCGGAGATCGTCTTCGGCGGGGAGGACGCGCCGTGAACGGTTTTCGCATCAACGGCTCCAATGGTCGGTCCAGCGCCGCCGCATCTGAGCCTCCGGCCGAGCCGGCCAAACCGCTGCGGGTCCTCCTCATAAGCTTGTTTCACCCCGAGCTTGTCCGCGGCGGCGCGCAGCAAGCTTGTTACGAATTGTTTTGCGGGCTCAAAGAAAGGTCCGATATCGAACCCTATCTGCTGGCTTCGATCGATCAGAGCGCCCCCGCTTTGTTCAAGAGCGGCGCCAGGATCACCGGCTTCGACCGCCGGCCGGGCGAATTCCTGTTCCTTAGCCGCGACTATGACTATCTCTGGCACAAGGCGACAAACCCTCTATTGATCGAATCCTTCATTGAATTCCTCGAACTCGTTCAACCCGACGTCGTTCATTTCCATCACTTTCTGATCCTCGGCGTCGACCTCATCAGCATTGCGCGGCGCACTCTGCCGCACGCGCGCATCGTCTTCACGTTCCACGAATTCCTCGCGATGTGTCAGGCGGACGGGCAGATGGTCCGTCGCACCGACCGCTCGCTTTGCGATGAGGCTTCGAGCGTGCGCTGTCATCAATGTTTTCCCGAGCATTCGCCGGAATTC
>DATGLU010000756.1:0-10600 GCA_035294045.1 Roseiarcus sp.
GGGCCGCCGCGCGAAGTCCGCATCATCGGCGGCAGCTCGCGCAATCCGCTGTTTCAATCGATCAAGGCGAGCGTGCTGGGCGCTCCGATCATGGTCATGGACGAAGCGGAATCGACGGCGCTCGGCGCCGCCTTGCTCGGCGGCGTCGCCGCGGGGCTTTGGCGAGATCTCGATGCTGCCGCGGAAGGCCTCGAAGGCCGCTTCCATATTGTCGAGCCCGAGCCGGATTGGGTCGATTTCTATGCCGAGCTCTATGAGAAAGTTTTCCGCAGCTTGCAGGCCTCGCTCAAAACGGCCAATAATCAACTCGCCATTCTCGAGGCCAAGGCCGCTTCGCGCTGTCAGACTTAAAGCCCATTGCGGGCGAACGAGCGTCAATGGCGAGCCAGAAGAGAAAAAGGGAGAGAACGATGGAACGCCGGTCATTCCTGACTCTGATGGGAGCTTCCGCGGCTTTGGCGGGTCTTGCGCCTTTGCGGGCGGCCGCGGCGGGCAAGAAGCTGACGATTGCGCTGATCCCCGGTCTGACCACCGACGCTTTCTACATCACCATGCATCGCGGCGCCGATGCGGCCGCCAAGGCGCTGGGCGTCGACCTCGTCTTTCAGGGCGCCCCGCAACGGGGCGTGACCCTGCAAGTGCCGGTGCTTCAAGCCGTCGCGGCGCGCAAGCCCGACGCGATCCTCATCGCGCCGACCGACAAGCAGCAATTGATCGAGCCGTTGAAACAGGCTTTCGACGCCGGCATTACGATCGTCACGGTCGATACGTTCATCGGCAACGGCGTCTACCAGACCGGCTCGGGCGACGCCGACTTTCCTATTTCGTACGTCGCCTCCGACAATATTCTCGGCGGCCGCATCGCGGCTCGCGCCCTCGCCAAGGCGATCGGCGACAAGGGCAAGGTCTTCGTCGCCAACACGATCCCGAACGTCTCGACGACCGACCAGCGCGAGGAAGGCTTCAAGGCCGAGATGAAGAGCCATTCCAACATCCAGGTGCTGCAAACCCAGTTCAACGACGACGACGCCAATAAGGCGGCAGCTCTGGCGCAGGCCGTGCTGGCGCGCGAACCCGATCTTGCTGGCATTTTCGGCGCGAACCTGTTCTCGGCGACCGGCTCGGCCAATGGCGTCAGGGCGGCGGGCAAGGTCGGCAAGGTCAAAATTGCGGCCTTCGACGCGCCCGCCGACATTGTCGACCATCTGAAGGACGGGACGTTCGAGATCGCCATCGCCCAGCACCCGGCCGAGATCGGCTATTTCGGCGTCGTCTGCGCCGTCGCGCATCTGACCGGCAATTCTGTGCCGGCTTTGATCGGCACCGGCTTCACGGTGATGACCAAGGACAATATCGACGATCCGAACGTCAAGAAATACGTCTATACGGGCTGAACACCCGCTCTCGCTGATCGCGCAGCCCGTCGGCGATGCGCCGGCGGGCCTCTCCCTTAAAAGCCGGTCTCGTCGATGACAGCCATTCCCGCGCCGAGTTCGACGCGCGCTCGCGGCCTCCTGACCTGGATCTCGAATCTGAGAGCCTGGCTTTTTCTTATTTTTCTCCTGATCTTTTTCGAAGTCTGGGCCGAGACGATCTACGGATCGAGCTTCGTCGCCAATTTGTACAATTGGCAATCGATCACCGTCTTCGCCACCGCGCCGCTGCTCCTCGCGCTCGGCCAGACCCTGGTGATCATCTCCAGCGGCATCGATCTCTCGGTCGGCTTCACGATGGGCCTTTCCGCGGTCGTCGCCGCGCATATATCGAATATCTGCATCGACAATGCCGGGCTGCCGCCGGCGGCGGCGGCGTTTCTGGCTATTCTTGCCGGAATCGCCGTCTCGCTCGTTCCCGGCTTCGTCAATGGTTGGCTGATCGCGCATTTGCGCGTGCCGCCTTTCATCGGCACGCTCGGCATGTACGGCGTCGCACGCGGCGCCGCTTACCTCATTGCGGTCGGCGCGACCGTGCCGATCCACAATTCCGCTTACACCTATATAGGCAATGGCAGGATCGGCGCCTTGCCGGTGATCGTGCTGATCACCGCCATCGTCGTCCTGGCGACCCATTATCTGCTGTCGCAGACCCGTTTCGGCCAGCACACCTACGCGATTGGCGCCAATCGCAACGCGGCGGTGCGCGCCGGCATCGATTGGCGCAAGCATACGATCAAGCTCTATCTGCTCTCGGCCGTTTCGGCTGGCCTTGCCGGCGCGCTTTATACCGGCCGGTTTCTCGCCGGCGCGGCGCAAGCGGGCGAGCCGCTTCTGCTCGATTCGATCGCAGCGGTGGTGATCGGCGGCGCGTCGCTGTTCGGCGGATCGGGAACCATCGCCGGGACGATCGCCGGCTCGCTAGTCATCGCCGTCATCCAATATGGGCTCGTCTTCATCGATGTCGAGCCGTTCTGGCAATTCGTCGCGGTCGGCGTGGTCATCATCATCTCGGTCCTGGTCGACCAGAGCCAGCGCCGGCTGGCGGGGGAGCGCGAAGATGGCTGATGGCGCACCGGGCCGGCTGCTCGAAGTCCGCTCGGTCTCGAAGAATTTCGCCGCCGTGCGCGCGCTCGACAATGTGTCGCTCGGCGTCGATGCGGGCGAGGTCGTGGCGCTGGCCGGCGATAACGGCGCCGGCAAATCGACCCTGATCAAGATCATCGCCGGCGTCTTCCACGCCGATACGGGCGCGATCGTCTATCAGGGAAAAGCCGTCACGTTCGAGACGCCGCAAGAAGCGCGCCAGCACGGCATCGAGACGATCTATCAGGACCTCGCGCTGGCCGACAATCTTCCGATCGGCGCCAATATCTTTCTCGGCCGCGAGCCGATGCGGAAAGCCTTCGGCTTTCTGCCCGTGCTCGACCGGCCGAAAATGGCGGAGGCTGCGCGGCAGACCATGGCGCGGCTCGATTTCCATGTCGACCGGCTCGACGCGCCGGTCAGCCGCTTTTCCGGCGGCCAGCGTCAGGCCGTGGCGATCGGCCGCGCCATCTATTGGGAGGCGCAGGTCCTGGTGATGGACGAGCCGACCGCCGCGCTCGGCGTGCCGGAGCAGAGAAAAGTTCTCGCGCTGATCAAGACTTTGCGCGAGCAGGGCAAGGCGATCATCTTTATCTCGCACAATCTCGGCGACATTTTCGAGGTCGCCGATCGGATCGTCGTGCTGCGCCGCGGCGTGCTTGCGGGGGAGCGACGTACCAAAGAGACGAACCCTGACGAGATCGTTCGGCTGATGGTGGGAGGGTGAATCCCTTCGCCCCGCTTTGCGGGGAGAAGGGAATTACGCCGCTTCTTCTTCCGGCTGCCGCGTATAGTTCAGCACCGGGCCGAGCCAGCGCTCGACCTCGCGCGCATCCATCCCCTTGCGCCGCGCATAGTCCTCGACTTGGTCGCGCTCGACCTTGGCGACGCCGAAATAGCGCGCCTCGGGATGGGCGATGTAGAGGCCGGAGACGGAGGAGCCCGGCCACATCGCGTAGGATTCAGTCAGCTTCACGCCGATGCGGCGCTCGGCGTCGAGCAGCTTGAAGAGCGTCGCCTTCTCGGTGTGATCGGGCTGGGCGGGATAGCCGGGCGCCGGGCGGATGCCACGATAGGGCTCGGCGATCAATTCCTCCGGCGTGAACGCCTCGTCCGGCGCATAGGCCCAGAATTCGCGGCGCACGCGCTGGTGCATCGCCTCGGCGAAAGCCTCGGCGAAGCGGTCGGCCAGCGCCTTGATCAGGATCGAGGAGTAATCGTCGTTGGCTCGCGCATAGCGATCGGCGATCGCCTCTTCTTCAATGCCAGCGGTGACGACGAAGCCGCCGATATAGTCGCGCTTGCCGCTCAGCGTTGGCGCGACGAAGTCGGACAGAGCCAAAGTCGGCCGGCCGTCCCGCTTACTCAATTGCTGGCGCAAGGTGAAGAAGGTCGCGAGCTCGCGCGCGCGGGTCTCGTCCGTGAACAGGCGGATGTCGTCCTCGACCGCGCCGGCCGGCCAGAAGCCGATGACCGCTTTCGGCTTGAACCACTTGCCTTCGATGATGCGCGCGAGCATCGCTTGCGCGTCTTCGAACAATTGCCGCGCCGCCTCGCCCTGCTTCTTGTCTTCGAGAATGGCCGGGTAGCGGCCCTTCAGCTCCCAGGTCTGGAAGAACGGCGTCCAATCGATATAGCGCGCGAGCTCGGCAAGTTCATAGTCCAGGAACACGCGCGCGCCAAGAAAGGTCGGAGCCGGCGGCTCGTAGCTCGCCCAATCGGCCTTGAAGCCCGCCTCGCGCGCCTTGGCGAGGCTCAGGCGCTGCTTCTCGGCCTCGCTGCGCGCATGCGCGTCGGCGACCTTGCGGTATTCGGCGCGTACGGTCTCGATATACTTGTCGCGCGCCTCCGGCGAGAGCAGAGAGGAGACGACGCCGACCGCGCGGCTGGCGTCGACCACGTACACCGCCTGGCCGCGCTTGTAGCGCGGATGGATTTTCACCGCGGTATGGACACGACTCGTCGTCGCGCCGCCGATCAGCAGCGGCAGATCGAAGCCTTCGCGCTCCATCTCCGCGGCGACATGCGCCATCTCGTCGAGCGACGGCGTGATCAGGCCGGAAAGGCCGACAATGTCGACCTTCTTCTCGCGGGCGGTTTCGAGGATTTTGGTCGAGGGCGTCATCACGCCGAGATCGATCACTTCGTAATTGTTGCAGGCGAGGACGACGCCGACAATGTTCTTGCCGATATCGTGTACGTCGCCTTTGACGGTTGCGAGGAGCACGCGGCCGGCGCTTTGCCGCGCCGCGCCGCCATTCGCCGCCTTCTCCGCCTCCATGTAGGGCAGGAGCCGCGCCACGGCCTGTTTCATCACGCGGGCGGACTTCACCACTTGCGGCAGGAACATCTTGCCCGAGCCGAAGAGGTCGCCGACGACGTTCATGCCGGCCATCAGCGGTCCCTCGATCACATCGAGCGCGCGCTTGGCGCCGAGCCGCGCCTCGTCCGTGTCGGCGTCGATGAAGTCGGTAATCCCGTTGACCAGCGCGTGTTCGAGCCGCTTCTCGACCGGCGCGTCGCGCCACGACAAATCCTGCTCGCGCGCGGCCTTGCCTGCGCCCTTGTAGCGCTCGGCCAAGGCGAGAAGGCGCTCGGTCGCGTCCTTGCGGCGGTTGAGCACGACGTCCTCGCACGCTTCGCGCAGCTCGGGCTCGATCGATTCGTAGACCGCGAGCTGGCCGGCATTGACGATGCCCATATCCATGCCGGCCTGGATCGCATGGTACAGGAACACCGCGTGCATCGCCTCGCGCACCGGCTCGTTGCCGCGGAACGAGAAGGAGAGATTGGAGACGCCGCCGGATATATGGACATGCGGCAGGCTTTGCCTGATCTGCCGCGCCGCCTCGATGAAGGCGACGCCGTAAGCATCGTGCTCCTCGATGCCGGTGGCGATGGCGAAAATATTCGGATCGAAGACGATGTCCTCTGGGGGGAAGCCGACCTTCTCGGTGAGCAGCTTATAGGCGCGCTGGCAGATCGCCACCTTGCGCTCGAGCGTGTCGGCCTGGCCCTGCTCGTCGAAGGCCATCACGACCACCGCCGCGCCATAGGCGCGCACGCGCCGCGCCTGGGCGAGGAAAGCCTCTTCGCCCTCCTTCATCGAGATCGAATTGACCAGCGGCTTGCCCTGCACGCATTTGAGCCCGGCTTCGATGACGGAGAATTTCGAGGAATCGATCATCACCGGCACGCGGGCGATATCCGGCTCGGCGGCGAGGAGGTTCAGGAACTCGGCCATGGCCTTCTCGCCGTCGATCAGCCCCTCGTCCATATTGATGTCGATGATCTGCGCGCCGTTGGCGACCTGGTCGCGCGCCACGGCGAGCGCGCCGGGAAAATCGCCGGCTGTGATCAGCTTGCGGAACTTGGCCGAGCCGGTGACGTTGGTGCGCTCGCCGATATTGACGAAGGGAATGTCGGGCGTGAGCGTGAACGGCTCCAGGCCCGACAAGCGCATGTACGTGCGGACCTGCGGGATTGCGCGCGGCGCCTTGCCGCGCACGGCCTCGGCGATTTTCCTGATATGCTCCGGCGTCGAGCCGCAGCAGCCGCCGACAATGTTGACGAGGCCGTCCGCGGCGAAACCGGCAAGCTGGGCCGCCATGGTTTCGGGGCTCTCGTCGTACTGGCCGAACGCGTTGGGCAGACCGGCGTTCGGATAGGCGCAGACGAGCGTATCGGCGACGTCCGCAAGCTCGGCGAGATGCGGCCGCATCGCGTTCGCGCCGAGCGCGCAATTGAGGCCGATCGAAAAAGGCGCGGCATGGCGCACCGAATGCCAGAACGCGGTCGACGTCTGGCCGGAAAGAGTGCGGCCGGAAAGATCGGTGATCGTCCCGGAAATCATCAGCGGCAGCGCGACGCCTTTCTCTGCGAAGACTTCATGCGCCGCGAAAATCGCCGCCTTGGCGTTGAGCGTGTCGAAAATCGTCTCGATCAGGATGAGATCGGCGCCGCCGTCGATGAGGCCGCGGACCTGCTCGGCGTAAGCGAAGCGCAGATCGTCGAACGTGACGGCGCGAAAGCCGGGATTGTTGACGTCGGGCGAGATCGAGGCGGTGCGGTTGGTCGGCCCGAGCGCGCCGGCGACGAAGCGGCAGCGGCCGTCCTGGGCCTCGGCTTTCAACACCGCCCGCTTGGCGAGCCGCGCGCCGTCGCGGTTCAGCTCGTAGACCGCCTCCTGCATCCGGTAATCGGCCTGGGCGATCGCGGTGGAGGAGAAGGTGTTGGTCTCGATAATGTCCGCGCCGGCCAGCGCGTAGGCGAGATGGATCGCCTCGATCGCGTCCGGCTGGGTCAAGGTGAGGAGGTCGTTATTGCCGCGCAGCAGGCAATCGCAGGAAGCGAAGCGCTCGCCCCGGAAATGCTGTTCCTCGAAGCCAAGCCCTTGAATCTGCGTGCCCATCGCGCCGTCGATGACGAGAATGCGCTCACGCGCGGCGGCGGTCAGGGCGGCGAGGGCGTCGGCGCGGTCGGCCTCGGGGAAAAGCGCGTCGAGGGTGTCGGTCATTGGATCTCGCCTACGCTGCGTTCCTCGACTTAATGACATAAAGATATGTTTATATCAAGGCGTGAACGTCATTCCCGCGAAAAGCGGAAATCCCAGCCGCACCGGCGCATAAAGAACTGGCGCTTGTCTTGGATTTCCGCTGCAGGGATTGTGCAGCGACCTGGCCGCTATTCAGCCGCGGAAAGCGGCGTCGCTACGTCTTCCAGCGGCCGGCGCTCGGCTTTGACCGCGAACAGGGCGGCGACTAAAGCCGCGCCGAGCATCAGCACGGCCGCGAAGACATAGCCGGCAAAGACGCTGCTGCGCGAGCCGCTCTGGATCAGCGCGCCGAACAAAGCCGGCGCGGCGACGCCGCCGATCCCGGTGCCGATCGCATAGAAGGCGGCGATCGCCATGGCGCGGATTTCGACCGGAAAGGTCTCGCTCACCGTGAGGTAAGCCGAGCTCGCCGCCGGCGACGCGAAGAAGAACACCGCCATCCAGGCGAGTGTGATGGTCGTCGCGGTGAGGAGATCGGCGAAGAACAGCGCGCCGCTCGCCAGCAGCAAGGCGCCCGACACCGCGTAGGTGAGAGAGATCATGAATCGTCGGCCATAGCTGTCGAAGAGCGGCCCGAGCAGGAGCGGACCGAGGAAATTGGTGACCGCAAAGGGCAGGATGTACCAGCCGATGCTTTGCGAAGCGACGTGAAAGAACTCGGTCAGGATCAGTGCGTAGGTGAAGAAGATTGCGTTGTAGAGAAAGGCTTGCGACGCCATTAGCGTCAGCCCGACCAGCGTGCGCTGAAGATGCTTCTTCAAGAGCGTATCGAAGACTTGGCGCAGCGGCGTGTGGCTGCGCGAGCGAATCCTGATGCTGCGCATCGCATCGGGCGGCGCGATGCCGCCGCCCGCTTTCACGCGCGCTTCGATATCGCTGACGATCCGCTCGGCCTCCTCGGGTCGGCCATGGATGATCAGCCAGCGTGGGCTCTCCGGGATCCACATCCGCATCAGAATGATGACGAGGCCGATCGCCGCGCCGATCAGGAAGGCGAGGCGCCAGCCGAGCTCCGGATTGATGAGCTTGGGATCGAGCAGGACAATCGCCGCCAGCGCGCCGATCGCCGCGCCGACCCAGAAGCTGCCATTGATCGCGAGGTCCGTCGCGCCGCGATAGCGCGCCGGCACCAGCTCCTGGATCGCCGAATTGATCGCCGTGTATTCGCCGCCGATTCCCGCGCCGGTGAGAAAGCGGAAGAGGAAGAACGTCCCCGCGTTCCAGGATAGGCCGGTCGCGGCGGTGGCGAGCAGATAGACGGTCAGCGTGATGAAGAACAGCTTCTTGCGGCCGAGCCGGTCGGTGAGCCAGCCGAAAAACAGCGAGCCGCTCACCGCGCCGATCAGATAGGCGCTGCCGGCGAGGCCGACATCCTGATCGGAAAAGGCGAGGGCGGGGCTCGCTTTCAGCGCGCCGGCGATCGACCCGGCGAGCGTCACTTCAAGCCCGTCGAGAATCCAGGTGACGCCGAGCGCGATGACGACGAGCGTGTGAAAGCGCGCCCAGGTCAGGCGGTCGAGCCGGGCGGGGACGTCGCTTGAAAAGACGCCTTGCCCCGATAGCGGAATCGCGCGCTGCACTCTTCCGTCGCCCTCTCCCCCGAGCCCGAACGCGCAAACTCGGTCAAAAGTTCGGCCAGTCTATGGCGGGCGCGGCCAAGCTTGTTGCCAAGCGTCGCGCCGCCCCTCCATCATCGCGGCATGGAGGCTTTCGATTTCATCATCGTCGGCGCCGGGTCGGCCGGTTGCGTCCTCGCCGAACGCCTGTCGGCGAGCGGGCGATGGAGCGTTCTGGTTCTCGAAGCCGGCCCTTCCGACCGTCGTCTTTGGATCAAGCTTCCCGT
This sequence comes from Roseiarcus sp., assembly GCA_035294045.1. Classification (GTDB taxonomy): domain Bacteria; phylum Pseudomonadota; class Alphaproteobacteria; order Rhizobiales; family Beijerinckiaceae; genus Roseiarcus. Next base: position 8,918 of record DATGLU010000756.1, read on the forward strand.
CGGCTACGGCCGGACCTTCTATGACGGCCGCGTCAATTGGAAATACCGAGCCGAGCCCGATCCCGGCTTGGACAATCGGACCGCCTATTGGCCGCGCGGCCGGGTCGTCGGCGGTTCGAGCTCGATCAACGCTTTGGTCTATTGCCGCGGCTTGCCGCATGATTTCGACGATTGGCGCGAGGCGGGCGCGCTCGGCTGGGGCTGGCGCGATGTCGAGCCGGTCTTCGCCAAGATCGAAGGCCGCATCGACCGGGCCGGCGCGCCGGTCGCCGCCGGTCCCTTGGCCGTCGCCGACGTGACCGACGAGACCCATCCGATCAAGCGCCGCTTCTTCGATGCCGCGCGCGAGCTCGGCCTGCCGTCGACCGACGACCTCAACGGGGCCTCCCCGGAAGGCGTCGGCGTCTATCACATCACGCGGCGGCGCGGCCTGCGCTGTTCCGCCGCCGACGCCTTCCTGCGGCCGGCGCTCAAGCGAAAGAACGTGGCGCTGAAGGTCGAAGCGCGGGCGACCCGCATTGTGATGAACGGCCGGCGCGCGGAGGGCGTCGAATACGAAATCCAGGGTTCGAGCGCGACTGCCCGAGCTCGACGCGGAATCATCCTCAGCGCCGGCGCGATCGGCTCGCCGCAGCTTCTGCAGCTTTCTGGAATCGGGCCGGGCGCCTTGCTGCGCGCGCATGGCGTCGAAACGATTGTGGACCTGCCGGCGGTCGGCTCCCATCTCCAAGATCACCTCGCGGTGTCGTATCGCTATCGCTCGCGCGAACCGACGCTGAACGACGCGCTGTCGCGCTGGCCGGGCCGATTGCAGGCCGGCTTGAAATACGTTTTGACGCGCAGCGGTCCGTTCAGCCTCAGCGTCAATCAATGCGGCGGGTTCGTGCGCTCCGATCCGTCGCGCCCTTTTCCCGATCTGCAGCTCTATTTCAATCCGCTCGCCTATACGACGGCGTCCGAAGGCGGCGGCCCAATTGTCAAGCTCGATCCGTTTTCGGGATTCCTCCTATCCTACCAACCCTCGCGTCCGACCAGCCGCGGCGAGATCGCGATCGCCTCACCCGATCCAAGGCGAACGCCGCTCATCCGCCCCAATTCTCTGTCGACGGAGAAGGACGCGGCCGACGTGATCGCCGGCGGGCGCCTATTGCGCGCGCTGGTCGCGACAAAGACGATGCGGGACGTGATCGCCGCGCCGATCGGCCCTTCGATCGAGGCGATGGACGACGACGCCCTGCTCGCCGATTTTCGTGCACGCTGCGGCACGGTGTTTCATCCCGTCGGCACGTGCAGGATGGGGACGAGCGCCCGCGATTCGGTGGTCGATCCGTCGCTGAAGGTTCACGGCGCCAATGGGCTGCGCGTCGTCGATGCTTCGGTCTTCCCGTCGATCACCTCCGGCAACACCAACGCGCCGACGATCATGGTCGCCTATAAGGCGGCGGAAGCGATTCTCAACGACGCGACGGCCGGCTGATCGGCGAGACGTAAGCGACAGGGGGCAGGAACGATGAAACTCGAATCTGTGAGGACGTTCGTGGTCGCCAATCCGCCGCCGAGTTTCGGCGGACGGTATTTCATCTTCCTCAAGCTGCGGACGAGCTGCGGCGTCGAGGGCGTCGGCGAGGTTTATGCGGCGACGTTCGGCCCGCATGTCGTCGCCAGAATGATCGAGGACGTGTT
>DATGLU010000757.1:0-6991 GCA_035294045.1 Roseiarcus sp.
GTGAAGCTGCCGCCGTCGCGGATGCGGTCGACCTCATAGACGATCGGCGCCTCGGGATCGCCCGGCAGGATGAAATAGCCGTGCAGCGAATGGGCGGCGCGCGCCGGATCGACGGTGCGCGTCGCCGCCATCAGCGCCTGGGCGATGACCTGGCCGCCGAACGTCCGCTTCCAGCCATTGGCCGGCGACAGGCCGCGGAAAATATCCTCCTCGATCTTTTCGAGATCGAGCAAGGCGACAAGATCGTCGGCATTGCGGGGCATGGGCTTCCTCGGAGCTGACGTTCACGCTTCGTCGCCTCTCTCATGCGCGTTGCGGCGAGCCGTTGCAACCTCGCGCCGCTGCGGTAAACGAGGCTCGTCATGGCGGTCCGACCCGGCATCCGCCTAGCGGCGCACCCATGGGTGGGGAGCACGATGCAACTCGTCGCGATCGACAGCTTGTCCGAGGCTGGTCATCTTCACAATGAAGACGCGGTCGGCTCTACCCCTGCGGCAGCGTGGGTCGTCGACGGAACGAAGGGACCGTTCGACCATACATTGACGCCTGGTCCGACTGACGCCGCATGGCATGCGCAGGCGCTGAATGCAGCTCTCTTCGCTCGGTACGCCGATCCGGCCGCCGATCCCTTCTCAGCGTTAACGCAAGCCGCAGATCTTCTTTCAAGTACCTACGCGAGGATCGCCGCTGCGGCGCCGTCGCACGAACAACCCTCGGCGTGCCTGGCGCTGGCGGCCATTGATTCATCTGCGAATCTGCATCTATTTAACGTTGGCGACTGCCGTATACTTATTGAGAAAGCCGGAAAAGTATCGATATTCGGCAGCTCTGGAATTGAGCGCCTAGAAAGCGCGGCAAAAGCCGAGCTCGTTCGCCTTCGCGCAATGGTGGGCGATGACTATGATCCTTGGCCTCTGCTTCGCAGCAGGCTGAGGGAAAACTTCAAAACCGCGATGAACAAACCAGGCGGCTATTGGGTCGTTCACCCGACATCGCCATGGCTGCATGCTGTGGAGCGCGCGAAAGTCGCCGCGCGAGATATCGACCATATCCTGATCGCCAGCGATGGATTCTTCCGCTTGGTCAATGTATTTGGCGCCTATGACGCCGCGGCATTAGTCGCAAATACTCTCCGCGGCGGAGGCCTGCGCACTCTATGCGCGGAGCTGAGAAGTCGGGAAGCTGACGATTCGTTATGCAGGAGTTACCCCCGCTTGAAAGATAGGGACGACGCCAGCGCTGTTTTGGTCCGCATAGAGTTGTAGCTCGAAGGCAAGGCGCTGACGTTTGCGTTCTGCCGTACGAGGGCGCAGCGCCGTCACTTCGCCATCACCGAAATCCGTCCTGTCATGTTCGGGTGGAAGCGGCAGAAATAGTCGATCTCGCTGTCGTCGCCGATAATGCTGCGCGCGATCCGGTAGAGACGGCGATTCTGCCGCCTGAGGGTGGCGCGGATCGCGGCGCGATCTTGCGCCGCGCCCGCTCGACAGCCCTGCGCAAGCGGGAGAGGGGGTCTATCTAGAAGAGCGTCGCCCGCAGGGATGGGGCGATGCTGATCCCCGGGAGCAGGGGGGCCGCCATCGCGGTTCGATCGCCAGCGCGGTAGGCGTGAACGAAGCGGACCACGTGCTCCACCGCTTCCGGGCTCCACGGCTTGATGATCGCCGCCAGCGCGCCGGCATAGTCGCTCGGAATATGGTGCGGGGTTCCGGTGGAGAAAACCACGAGAACCTTATGCCGATGGATGAGATCGGCGGCGATCTGCGGGCCGGTGCAGCCGTCGCGGAGATGCAGATCGACCATCGCAAGGTCCGGCGACGCGGTCCTTGCGAGTTCGAGCGCTTCGCCGCTTTCCGCCGCTATGCCGATCACCTCCTGGCCAAGCGAAGCGAGGCAGGATTCCAACTCCATCGCGATGAGGAGTTCGTCCTCGACGATGAGGACGCGCAGCTTGCCATATTCACTCATCGCCCAATCCGCGGAACTCCTGATCCGGTCGGAACCAACGGCTCGGCGAAGCGTCTGTTCCACCTGGAGTTGCGGAAGAAAGGCCGCCGGCTATCCCTCCGCCGGCGCGCGCGGCAGGAAAAGGTGCACCCGGGTTCCGGTTCCGACCTCGCTGTCGATGCGGACCTGGCCGCCCGATTGGCGGACGAAGCCATAGACCTGGCTTAAGCCCAAGCCGGTCCCGTCCCCTTCGCCCTTTGTCGTGAAGAACGGCTCGAAAGCCTGGGCCAGCACGTCCTCGCTCATTCCCGAGCCGCTATCGGCGACCGTCACCCGTACGTACCCTGCGGCCGCGTTCGGCAAGTCTTCGAGGTCGCTCGGCGCCTCGCACGTCTCGATCGTCAGCACGCCTTGGCCGCCCATCGCGTCGCGCCCGTTGGCGGCGAGGTTGAGGAGGGCGACGTCGAGCTGGTTGGCGTCGATGAGGACGGGGCCAAGCGCGGCGTCCAGCTTTCTTTCGATTTTGACGCCGCCGCCAAGCGTACGCTCGAGAAGATTGGTCAGAGAATCGATCCGCGCGTTCAAATCGATCGCGGTCGGCGTCAGCGGCTGGCGGCGGGAGAAGGCGAGCAATTGCTGCGTCAGCGCGCCGCCGGTCTTCGCCCGCTTCAGCATTTCCTCGATCAGCATCTCGACTTTCGGATCGGCCGGGTCTTCCGCGATCTGCTTGCGCAAAAGCCGCAAGCCCGCATCGAAGACGCCGAGCAGATTGTTCAGATCATGGACGAGGCCGGCCGAGAGCCGACCGATCGCCTCGAGCTTTTGCGACTGGCGCTGGCGCTCTTCATGCGCGCGGCGCGCCGAGATGTCGCGCAGGCTGGCGAGGATCGCCGGGCGGCCGTCCCAGGCGAATTCGACGACGCGCATTTCCACTTCGGCCGGCTTTTTCCCCGGCCGGCGTACTGTCAGCTCGGCGGTCTCGCCCGAGGCGACGGGGCGGCCAAGCGGGATATTGAGCAATTCGTCCTTCGAATGGCCGAAAATCTCTTCGGCGGCGGGATTGGCGTAGAGCACGACGCCGGAAAGGTCGAGGACGAGGACGCCGTCGGCGGTGGTTTCGATCAGCCGCCGGAAGCTCAGTTGATTGATATGCGCGAACTGGGTTTCTTCCGGCGCGGCCAGAAGTTCTGTCGAGCCCGCTTGGGCGCAGGGTTCGCGGCGCATCTGGGCTCAAGGCCTCGCCACGGCGGCGTCGCCGAAAACATCCGGCGCCCCGCCAAAAGGCTGTCCAAGATGCATGCCGCCGCTGTCGATGGTGAAGCGCCGGACCTGCTTGTCGTGGTCGCTGCCGCGCATTTTCAGCACCATGAGGCCGCGCTGCATGACATCGCCTTCCTGGATGTAGCGCAGCAGGATGATCGAATCGGTGAGGGTCGAGATATGCTGCTCGCTGGCGCTGTGGCCGCCGACCAGCGATTTGTTGGTCGCCGTGCAGAGCCCGGCGATTTCTCGCTTCTTGATGAAGGAGGTCAGGCTGATGAGAAATTCGCGGAAGCCGGTTTCCGGCGCGATGCGCTCCAAGGCCGATAGGCTGTCGATGGCGATGCGGTCCGGCTTGAACTCCTCGACCAGCTCGCGGATCATCAGCAGGTGATCGGGCAGGCTCTGCGCTTCGGGATAGATGCAGACGACTTTGAGCCGGCCGTCGGCCTCCATCGCCTCGAAATCGACGCCCCAGCCGCGCGCGTTGCGAAAGAGCTGGCCGCGGCTCTCTTCGAAGCCGACGAGCAAAGCGCGCTCTCCCGCCGCGACGCCGCCGGCGAGGAAGTTGGTCACGAGCAGCGTCTTGCCGGTGCCGGTCGCGCCGCTGACCAGCGTGACGCTGTCGCGGAAAAATCCGCCGGCGCACATCCGGTCGAGCTCGCCATTGCCGCTCGTTACGCGCTTCGTGCTCGATTGCTGCTCGAGGCGCAGCGACGATAACGGCACCGCCACGATGCCCTGCCGCTCGACCAGGGTGATCGGCACCTCGCCCTCGACATGGTGGCTGCCGCGCATTTTCAGCACTTCGATCGTGCGGCGGCGGCGCTCGCGGTCGAGCGCATTGCGCAGGATCACGACATTGTCGGCGACGAATTCCTCGATCCGGTGGCGCGAAATCTCGCCATATTCGTTGTTGCGCTCGGCCGTCATCAGGACCGTCAGGCCTTGGCGCTTGAGCGCCGAGGCGAGGCGCAGGAGCTCCCGCCGCACCGCGCTTTGATCCGACACGAAATGATAGAAGAGTTGGCTGATGGAATCGAGAACCACTCGCCTGGCCTGGGCGCCGCGCGCGGCGTGCAGGATGCGGGTGAGCAGGCCGGCCAGATCGAAATCGCCGACCACCATCTGATCGTGATCGCGCGGGCTGGCGTCGACAAAGGCGAGCTTGTTCTCCGTGCGCCAGCGGCGAATGTCCCAACCGAAGCCAGCCATGTTGGCCTCGATCTCGTCCGGAGATTCCTCGAATGTCACGAAGACGCCGTTCTCGCCGCGATCGGCGATGCCATGGGCGAGGAATTGGGTCGCGAAGACGGTCTTGCCGCTGCCCGGCGTGCCGCCGACGATCGTGGTGCGGCCGCGCGGCAGGCCGCCCATGACAAGATCGTCGAACGCTTCGATGCCGGTTTTGACCCGTTCGAGCGCCGGATCGACGTAATCCTCCTCCGTTGCGGTCATGGCGAGATACCCTTCTTGCGAAAGCCGAAGAATTCGAAGACCTGCGACATGTCGCCGATATCGCCGATCAGCCGGCGCGGCGGACTGACGGATTCGTCCGACAGGGTGGGGGTCGCCAGAATTCCCGCTCTCTCCGCCTCTTCCGGGCGGGCGAGCACGTCGATGATTTCGATGTCCAGCTTGTTTTCGAGCGCGTCGAGCAAGCGGTTGCGATTGAACAGCGCCCGCCGGGCGCCGGGCGCGTCGCCGGCGACGTAAAGCCGCAATCGCGGAAAGTTTTCGGAGCCTGGCGACTTGCTGACGATCATCCTCACGCCTGCCTGTTCGGCTGCTTTCGGCGCAGGCAGGGCCCGCCGGCCGGCATTTGCGTCCTCCGCATTCTTTTCCGTCTCCCGGGCCGAATTGTGGAATCGCGAGAACCGGCTGCGTTCAGGCAAAGCCTTGTAGCGGCAAACGACTTCCCGGTCTGTCCACTACTGGACATTTCCAAAGGCGGCGAATAGAAGGAGAAAGGCGCGGTTGGCGAGGCTCCATCTTGACTCTGGAAATGGTGCAAGCGGGAGTGGACGCCCGCGCCAACAATCTGCTGCGCGCGCTGCGGCCGGCCGACTGGGCGATTCTCGGCCCGCGGCTCGAAGAATGGTCGGCGTCGACCGGAACCATCCTGCACGAGCCCGGCGACACGGTGCGCCACGCCTTCTTCCCGCGCGGATCGAGCCTGATCTCCTACCTTGTCGTGCTCGGCGACGGCCGGGCGATCGAGACGGCGCTGGTCGGGCGCGAAGGCGCGGTCGGCGGGATCGTCAGCAAAGGCCGGCTGCCGGCCTATGCGCGCGCCGAAGTTCATCTCGGCGGTCTGTTTTATCGCATCGAGCTCCAACATCTGGAGGATGCGAAATCGCGGTCGCCGACTCTGGCCCAGCTCTTTGCCCGCTATGCCGACTGCCTGATGGCGCAAATCTTCCAGTCGGTGGCGTGCAACGCGTCGCACTCGATCGAGCAGCGCATGGCCAAATGGTTCCTTGCCGCGATCGACCGTACCGGCGCCGTCGATATCGGCCTCACCCAGGAGCAACTCGCCGCGATGCTCGGCGTCGGACGCAGCTATCTGAGCCGCGTCATCCATGAGTTCCGGGAGCGCGCGATCATCGACACGCGGCGCAAGCGCATCGTCGTGCGCGACGTCGACGGCCTAAGATCGCTCGCCTGCGAATGCAATTCGGCGGTCTGCCGGCATTTCGAGGAAGTGCTGGAAGGCGTCTATCCGGCCGCCGGCCTCGCCGCCGAATAGCGGCGCCCGCCGCTTTCCGCGTCCGGCAGGAGCCCCGCCGTCATTGCGAGCGAAGCGAAGCAATCCATTCATCGGGCGCAGGTCTCTAAGAATGGTCGCTTCGTCCCTTGGCTGGGCTCGATGTCCGCGCAATGACGGCCGCGACGCTACTTCCTTCGCCCGCGCTTTTGGCCGAGGCCCATTTTTTTGGCGAGGGTGGATCGGGTGACGGCATAGGCCGGCGCGACCATCGGATAGTCGGCGGGCAAGCCCCATTTGGCGCGATACTGCTCCGGCGACAGATTGTGCTGGGTGCGCAAGTGCCGTTTCAGCGACTTGAACTTCTGTCCGTCTTCGAGGCAGACGAGATGGTCCCTGCTGACCGATTTCTTTGCCGGCACGGCGGGCGTCAGGACTTCCGGCTCGGCGGCGGGCGCGCCAATCGAAAGCCGCGCGAAAGCGGCGTGGACCTCGCCGATCAGGGCGGCCAATTCATTTCTCGGCAAGGAATTGTTCGCCACAAAAGCCGAGATGATTTTTGCGGCGAGCTCGACGTGATTTGGATCCCCCATTGATGCGACCTGCTGCTTGTGCGACCTCCCTTTGCGCCACATCTTTTTATATATCCGCCGATTCGCGGCGGAGCCTCGCCGAAGAGGGCGCGCGCCGCAACGGAAAACCCGCCGGGCGGCTGGCTTATTCAAAAGAATTTGCGCAAAAACCGTTTTCGCCGCTTCCGGCTTGCGGCGGCGGCTAAGCGCTGAGCCGGCTTTTGCCCAAATCGACGTTGAGGAACTGCGCCAGCGCATCGGCGACCAGCCGATGGTCCTCGCGCTGCGGCAGGCCGGACACCGTCACCGCGCCGACGCAGCCCAACGCTTCGAGCGCGATCGGGAAGGCGCCGCCATGGACGGCATAGTCGGCGAGCGGCAGGGCGAACGCGCTTTCCTGGCTTTTGCCGGCCAAGTCCAGCGACAGGCCGACCGCATAGGACGAGCGCCACAGCCTCAGCACGGTGTTGCGCTTGCGCCTGATCCATTCGGCGTTGTCCGTCGT
>DATGLU010000758.1:0-4059 GCA_035294045.1 Roseiarcus sp.
AGGCGCCGGCCCGACGGCTTGCAAGCTTCAGGCGAGCGCCGCCTTTTGCAGCGCGACCAGCTTGGCGACGCCGCCGCGCGCCAGGGCGAGCAAAGCCAGCAATTGCTCTTCGGTGAACGGCGCGCCTTCCGCCGAGCCTTGCACTTCGATCAGCGCGCCGCTGCCGGTCATGACGAAATTGGCGTCGGTCTCGGCGGTCGAATCCTCGGCATAGTCGAGATCGATCACGGCTTGGCCCTGGCAGACGCCGCAGGAAACCGCGGCGACATGCTCCTTGAGCGGATTGTCGCGGATGATCGAGCGCTGCGTCATCCATTTCAGGCAATCGTGCAGCGCCACCCAGGCGCCGGTGATCGCCGCCGTGCGGGTACCGCCATCGGCTTGCAGCACGTCGCAATCAAGCGTGATCTGGCGCTCGCCGAGCCGCGGCAGGTCGACCGCGGCGCGCAGCGAGCGGCCGATCAGGCGCTGGATTTCCTGGGTGCGGCCGGAAACCTTGCCCGCCGCCGATTCGCGCCGCGTCCGCGTCGCTGTGGCGCGCGGCAGCATGGAATATTCCGCCGTCACCCAGCCGCGGCCCTGGCCGCGCAGCCATTGCGGCGGCTTGTCCTCGAGCGAGGCCGTGCACAGGACATGCGTCTCGCCGAACCGCACGAGGCAGGAGCCTTCCGCATAGCGCGCGACGCCGCGCTCGAAGCTCACCTTGCGCAATTCGTCGGGCGCGCGATTGGAAGGGCGCATCGATGATCCTTGATTGGCGGGCGCGCACGTACCCTCATCCGGCGCTTCGCGCCACCTTCTCCCGCAAGCGAGAGAAGGGTTGTAGCCGCGGTCGGCGACCGCGGCTACAGCGCGACGCTGGCGTGAGGGTAAGCCGCAGCCGCAGCGAAAAAGAAAACCTGCTTAGCGCTCCATCGGGCGCGGCGCAACCGAGACCCCGGTCAGTCCGGCGTCGGCACGGTGTAGTTCAGAGCGAGGCGGCCGCCGTCGGGATAGATGGTCTGGCCGGTAATGTAGGAGGCGTCGTCGCTGGCGAGGAAGGAGGCGACGGCGGCGACCTCTTCCGGCTCGCCGGCCCGGCCGATCGGCGTGCGCGAGAGAATCTTCTTGCGCGCCGCCTCGTCGCTGAGCACCGCCTTTTTGGCGAGCTCGGTCAGGATCGTGCCGGGCCCGATCGCGACGACGCGGATCTTGTGCGGGGCGAGCTCGACCGCCGCGACCTTGGTGAGCTGATTGAGCGCGCCTTTCGTGCAGGCATAGGCGGCGAGGCCGGGGATCGCGAGCAGCGCGTTGACCGACGACATGTTGATGATCACGCCGCCATTCTTGGCTTCGATCATCTTGCGCGCGGCGAGCTGCGTGCCGATGAAGGCGGCGCGGAGATTGATCGACAGGACCTTGTCGAAAAGCTCGTCGCTCATCTCGACGATCGGCGCGCTGAGCGCGACGCCGGCATTGTTGAGCATGATGTCGAGCCGGCCGAATTCGCTGGCCGCGCGGTCGATCAAAGCCGCCAAGGCCGGGCGCTGCGCCACGTCGGTTGCGACGAAAATCGCCCGCGCGCCTTGATCGCGCAGCGCCTTGGCCGCCGCTTCGCCGGCTTCGCGGTCAATATCGGCGAGGGCGACCGAAGCGCCGTCCGCGGCGAGGCGGCGCGCGCAAGCAAGGCCGATTCCATGCGCCGCCCCCGTGACGATGGCGGCTTTTCCGGCTAGACGCGTCATGGCAAGGTCCTTCTCTTGATCGAGGCGCTTATAGCAGATGACGGCGCGTGCAGCTTACCGCTTGGAGGGAGAGCCGCCACGATGAAAGCTCGCGGCCTGCCCTCGCCCCAACGTCGCGCTGTAGCCGCGGTCGCTGACCGCGGCCACAATTCTTCCCCCGTACGCGTTTTGGCCGCGGTCGTCGACCGCGGCTACAGCGGGAGAGGGGGCGCAATTCTTCTCCCGCTTGCGGGAGAAGGCGGCCGGCGAAGCCGGCCGGATGAAGGGCCGCGCCACACCGCCGTTGCGAGGGCGCGATGAGCCGATCCTTCGACATCGTCATCGGCGGCGGAGCGGTGATGGGCTCTTCGATCGCCTATCACCTCGCCGCCCATCCCGGCTTTTCCGGCCGCATCCTCGTCGTCGACAAGGACATGACCTATCAGCGCTCGGCGAGCGCGTTGTCGCTGAGCTCGATCCGGCAGCAATTCTCGACCGCGATCAACATCAAGGTCGGCCTCTATGGCGTCGCCTTCCTGCGCAAAGCCCATGAAACCCTGGCCGCCGACGGCGTCGGGCCTGAACTGTCGTTCCGCGAGAACGGCTATCTCTATCTGGCGAGCGACAAGGGCGCGAAGGTCCTCGCCGAAAATCACGTCGTGCAAAGCGCGGAAGGCGCGGACATCGTTCTCCTCGAACCGGCTTCGCTCGCCGAGCGCTTTCCCTTCCTCAATCTCGACGGCGTCGCGCTCGGCGCCTGGGGCCGCAAGAACGAAGGCTGGTTCGACGGCTATACGCTGATGCAGGCCTTTCGCCGCAAGGCCAAGAGCCTCGGCGCCGAATATCGCGAAGCCGCGATCGTCGAGCTCGAGCGGGATGGCGAGCGCGTCGTCGCGGCGCGCCTCTCGACCGGCGAGCGCGTCGCCTGCGGCGCATTCGTCAACGCCGCCGGCGCGTCGGGCGCAACCGGGCTCGCCGAAATGCTCGGCGTCGCGATTCCGGTGCGCCGGCGCAAGCGCTCGGTCTTCGTTTTCGCCGCCAAGGAGCGCTTGGCTGATTGCCCGCTGATCATCGATACGACCGGCGTCTATGTCCGGCCGGAAGGCGAAAATTATGTTTGCGGCGTCTCGCCGCCCGAGGAGGACGATCCTGACAGCGACGATTTCGACGTCGTCTGGCGCCATTTCGACGATGTCATCTGGCCGGCTTTGGCGGCGCGCATTCCCGCCTTCGAGGCGATCCGGCCCGGCCGCGCCTGGGCCTGCCATTACGATCTCAACATTTTCGACCACAACGCCATTGTCGGGCGCTTGGGCGGACTAACGAACGCCTATCTCGCCGCCGGCTTTTCTGGCCACGGCATGCAGCAATCGCCGGCGATCGGCCGCGGCCTCGCCGAGCTGATCGTCGAGGGCCGCTATGCGACGCTCGATCTTTCGCCCTTCGCCTTCGAGCGCATCGCCGCCAACCGGCCGCTGCTCGAGCGCAATGTGATTTAAATGCGCGCGCCTGTCATTGCGAGCGAAGCGAAGCAATCCATTCGCAAGGCGTCGCTCTATGAATGGATTGCTTCGTCGCTGCGCTCCTCGCAATGACGGCTTAACTGTCGCGGCGCTGGAGAATTTCGACGCCGTCGACCGTCTCAATCGGCTTGTACTTCGCGAGCGCGGCGGCGAGCGGCGGCGAGCCGGCGATCCATTTGCCGAAATCGAAACCGGGCGTTTCGTCGATCAGCACGATGTCCGGCCGCCGCCGCTCTATGTCTTCGGCCGCCGCGAGGCGACCCTTCTCGAAATAGGCGTCGGCCTTGGCGCGCAAAGCCGCGTCGTCGCCGGCGCGCGCCTTCATCAGCACGGCAAGCCCGGTCGGCCAGAGGCCCCAATACCGGCCGACCCAGACGCCGCCGATATTGCGCGTCAGCGGATGGCCCAGGCTCTGGCGGAAGGAGAGGGCGAGAAGTTTCGGATGCGGGGCGATCTTCGCGATGGCCGTGGCGAGCGCGGCGTGCCGCTCGTCGCGCCGGAAGAAACTCGGCGCCGGGGCGATGAGCGCCGCGGCGAGCACCAGCGAGCCTAGCTTTGGCGAGAGCCGGGCGGCGGCGCCTGCTTCCGGCAAGGCCCAGATTGCGGCCAAGAGCGAGAAGGCGAGCGCCGGATAGGCGTGATAGCTCCACCCTTTGCCCTGCAGGAAATAGGCGGCGAGAAAGCCGGCGGCGACCAGCAAAAGAACGCGCGCGCCGCCGTTTTGCGGCTGATCGCGAAACAGCCAGCAGAGACAGAGCGGCAGCGCCACGATCGGCGCGATATGCGCGATCAACCCCGCCGCGCTAAGCCGGATCGGCAAGTAAAGATCGCGC
>DATGLU010000759.1:0-2404 GCA_035294045.1 Roseiarcus sp.
CGGGCTGCGCCATGCGGCCGAGCGGGATCGCGGCGTTGAGCTTCGCCAGCAGCGCCGGATCGTTCATTGTGGACAGATTGATCGGGGTCGCCACCGCGCCGGGGCCGACGCCGACCACCAGCACGCCATGCGGCGCCAACTCGACGCCCGCCGTTCGCGTCAGCATGCGCATGCCGCCCTTGGCGAGGCAATAGGCGGTGTTGCCCGGCATCGGCCAGTCCTCGTGGACGGAGGTGATGTTGATGATCCGTCCGCCGCCGCCTTGCTTGATCATCTGCTTAGCCGCGATCTGCGTGCCGAAGAAGGCGCTCTTGAGATTGATGGCAAGGACCTTGTCGTATTGCTGCTCGTTCGTATCGAGAACCGAGGTGCGCGTTTCGACGCCGGCATTGTTGACCATCACGTCGAGGCGGCCAAAGGCGGAGACCGCGGCGCCGACGAGTTTCTGCAGATCGTCGACCCGGCTGACATCCGCGTCGACGCCGATCGCCTTGTCGCCGAGCGCGACGATCTCGCGCTCCAGCGCCTCGGTCGCTTGAGGATTGGCGATATAGTCGATGACGATGTTGGCGCCGGCCTTGGCGAGGCCGAGCGCGATCGCCTTGCCGATCCCGCTATTGCCGCCGGTGACGATCGCGACCTTGCCTTTCAGCGACATAGCGCGCCTTTCCTCGTTCGGCGAGCGGCGCTCGCTCTTGGCGCTTCAGCCTATCACGGCGCGCCGCCGCCTGTCGCCAATTGATCGATGAGGTTGGCGACAAGCCCGGTCCAACCGGTCTGATGCGAGGCCCCAAGCCCGCGTCCCGTATCGCCGTGAAAATATTCGTGGAACAGGATCAGATCGCGGAAATGCGGATCGGCCTGGAGCTTGGCGTTATCGCCAAAAAACGGCCGGCGCCCGTCTTCGCCGCGCAGGAACAGCCCGATTAAACGGCGGCTGAGAAGGTCGGCGATTTCCGCGAGATTCATTTTCACGCCGAAGCCGGTCGGACACTCGATGGTGAAAGCCGAGCCGTAATAGGCGTGAAAGCGCCGCAGGCTTTCGATCAGCATATAATTCACCGGCGCCCAGACCGGACCGCGCCAGTTCGAATTGCCGCCAAATAGGCGCGAATCCGACTCCGCGGGAACATATTTCACAAGGGAATGCGTCCCTTGATATTCAAAATCGTAGGGCTGATCGAGATGGCGGCGGGAGAGCGACCGAACTCCGTGCGGCGATAGAAACTCCGTCTCGTCGAGCATCTGCTCGAGCAGCTTGCTCATCCGGAAGACGCGCGCGATCGACAGCAAATGATTGCCGGCGGCGCCGGGATCGCCCCAGCGCGAGACCAGCATGGCGAGGTCGCTGCGCTCGTCATGGAAATAGCGCATGCGCTCGAGAAAGCCGGGCAGCTTGCGCAAAGCCGCGCCGTCGATCACGGCGACGGCGAAGAGCGGAATGAGGCCGACCATCGAGCGAACCCGCATCGGCAAGGCCGATCCGTCGGGCAGACAAAGATGGTCGTAGTAGAAATTGTCGGCGTCGTCCCATAACCCGCCGCCGGCCAAAGCGCGGCCGTTCATCGCGCGGGCGATGTAGAGGAAGTGCTCGAAGAACTTGGTCGCCATATCCTCGTAGACGTCGTCATGCTGGCCGAGCTCCACGGCGATATGCAGCATGTTCAGGCAATACATCGCCATCCAGGCGGTGCCGTCGGATTGATGGATGTGGCCGCCGCCCGGCAGCGGCGCCGAGCGGTCGAACACGCCGATATTGTCGAGGCCGAGGAAGCCGCCCTCGAACACGTTCAGGCCTTGCGCGTCCTTGCGATTGACCCACCAGGTAAAGTTCAGCAGCAGCTTCTGGAATATTCTCTCGAGAAACGCGACATCCGCGTCGCCGCCGTTCAAGCGACGATCGTTCTCGTAGATTCGCAGCGCAGCCCAGGCGTGGACGGGCGGGTTGGCGTCCTCGAACTTCCACTCATAGGCCGGCAACTGCCCGTTGGGATGCATCATCCAGGATTGGCTGAGCAGCAGAAGCTGGCGCTTGGCGAAATCCGGATCGATCAGCGAGAAGCTCACGCAATGAAACGCCAGGTCCCAGGCGGCGAACCAGGGATATTCCCATTTGTCCGGCACGGAGATGATGTCGGCGGCGTTCAAATGACGCCAGGCGCTGTCGCGTCCGGATTTGCGCGTCTCGGGCGGCGGCGGCTGGCGCGGATCGCCGTCGAGCCATTCCTCGACATCGAAGCGATAGTGCTGCTTGCTCCATAGCAGGCCGGCAAAGGCCTGGCGCTGCACCAGGCGCGCATCGGCGTCTTCGACGCTCGCCTGGAGCGCAGCGTAAAATGCATCGGCCTCCTGCCGGCGCTGCGCCATGACGGCGTCGAATTCCGCAAAGCCCGGCGTCTTTTCC
>DATGLU010000760.1:0-3933 GCA_035294045.1 Roseiarcus sp.
GCTGACCGCGCCAGTTCCGTTGCCGCCACGCCCCCGCCCGCCGCGGTGAACGACCGCGGCTACAAGACCAAGCGCCTCTTGACCTGACGACTGACTGATGATAAAAACCGAAAATCGTCAGTCGTCAGAATCCAATGATCCTTACCGCCCGCACCAGCCCCGACGAGACCCGCGAGCGCATCCTCGTCGCCGCCGAGGAGCTTTTTCGGCGGATCGGCTATTACAAGACGACGGTTGGCGACATCGCCCAGGCGCTGGGCATGTCCAGCGCCAACATCTATCGCTTCTTTCCCTCGAAGAACGCCATCGTCGAGGCGCTCTGCGCCAAGCTGCTCGGCGGGCTGCTCGAGGCGGCGACGGCGGCGGCGGAAGCGCCAGGCGCGCCAAGCGAGCGCGTCTTCAATCTGCTGATGACGCTGCATCGCCATCACCGCGATCATCTGACCAATCAGGAACGCGTCCATGAAATGGTCGTCGTGGCGATGGATGAGAATTGGGCCGCGATCGACGCCTTTCTCGAATCCTGCAAAGGGCTGGTCGCGAAACTGATCGCCGAGGGACAAGCGGCCGACGAATTCGGTCCCGGCGATCCGGCCCAACTCGCCGATCTCGCTTTCGGCGCCTGCGCCTCGATCCTCCATCCGACCATGATCGCCAAATGCGCCGGCGAGGGCCGCACGGTCGAGGAGATCGATCTTTTGGCGCAGGGGCTCATCGCCTTCGCCCTGCGCGCGCTCGCCAGCCGCCAGCCTCTGCCGCAATTCCGCCCCTGCTCGTCCGCGCCTTAGGGAGCGCCGCGTCATGCGCCTGCGTTCGGTCGGTCTCGTCTGCGTTTCTCTTGTTCTCGCCGGCTGCAACGCACAGGGCGAAGTCAGGCGCGAGGCGCCGCCGCGGCCGGTTCTCGTCGCGGAAATCCACTATGCGCCGCGCGTCGCAGACCGCGTCCTGCCCGGCGTCGTCAAGGCGCGCGTCGAGAGCGATCTCGGCTTCCGCATCGCCGGCAAGATCGCCCATCGCTTCGTCGACGCCGGCGCCGTCGTCAAGAAAGGCCAGAAGCTCGCCGAGCTCGACGATTCCGATCTCAAGCTGCAAGAAGAGCAAGCGCAAGCCGATCTCGCCGCCGCGAAGAGCGCGCGCGAGCAACAGGACGCCGACTTGGCGCGCGTCGAGACCTTGCATCGGCAAGGCTGGTCGGCGACCGCCGATCTCGACAAGATCAGGGCCGCCGCCGACCAGTCGCGCGCCAATCTCATCAAAGCCGAGCGCGCCGCCACTCTCGCCGGCGACGCGCTCTCCTATGCGACGCTGACCGCGGACGCCGACGGCATCGTCACCGCGACGCTGGCCGAGCCGGGCCAGGTCGTCGCCGCCGGCGCGCCGGTGATCCGCCTCGCCCATAGCGGCGAGAAGGAAGCCTCAGTGGCGATTCCGGAGGCGCTGGTCGAGCGGGCGAAATCCGCGCCGGCCGAGGCCGAATTCTGGGCCCTGCCCGGCCTGAAGCTCCAAGCGCATTTGCGCGAACTTTCGCCGAACGCCGATCCGACGACCCGTACGTACGAAGCGCGCTACAGCCTCATCGCCGCGCCGGATTCCGTCGCGCTCGGCATGAGCGCTTCCGTCAAGCTCGCCCTCGCCGCCGAGAAAGTCGCCCGCGCGCCGCTCGGCGCCATTCTCGATCAGGGCCAGGGACCGATGGTCTGGATCGTCGATGAGGCGAGCGGCGCCATTCGACCAGCCAAGGTGCAGGTCGTCGCCTATGATGGCGAATCCGCCCTCATCGCCGGCGGGGCGCCGGAAGGCGCGCTTATTGTGGCGCTCGGCGCCCATAAGCTCGATCCCAGCCAGAAGGTGCGCGTCGTCCGTCACATTGCGGGGCTCTGATGGATTCGTTCAACCTTTCGCTCTGGGCGATCCGCCGGCCGGCGCTGACGCTCTTCCTGATCCTCGCGCTCGGCCTCGGCGGCGTGCTCGCCTATTTCCAATTGGGCCGCGCCGAAGACCCGTCCTTCACGATCAAGAATGTCAATGTCAGCGCCATCTGGCCCGGCGCGACGACCGAGGAGATGCAGAACCAGGTTACCGACCGGATCGAGAAGAAGCTGCGCGAGCTCGCCTATTTCGACAAGCTGACGACCTACACCAAGCCGGGCTTCACCTCGATCGGCGTCGATTTCAAGGATTCGACGCCGGCCCATCTCGTGCCGATGCTGTTTCTCGATCTGCGCAAGAAGCTCGGCGACATACGCGGCGATCTCCCCGCCGGTTTGATCGGGCCGAACGTCAATGACGAATTCGGCGATGTCGATTCGGTCCTCTACGCGATCACCGGCGACGGCGCGACTTACGCGCAGCTCAAAGCGGTCGCCGAAGCCCTGCGCCTGCGTCTGCAGCACGTTCCGGACGTGACCAAGGTCGATCTTTTCGGCGATCAGGGCGAGCGCATCTATGTCGAGTTCAGCCACGCCAAGCTGGCGACGCTCGGCGTGCCGGTCCAGGCTCTGTTCGATTCTCTCGCCAAGCAGAACGCGGTGACGCCGGCCGGCGAATTCCAGACCGACGGTCAGCGCATCCCCCTGCGGGTCACCGGCGCGCTGCACGGCGTCGAGGCGGTCAAGGAGACGCCGGTCTTCGCCGGCGGTCGCACGTTCCGGCTCGGCGACATTGCCGAGGTGACGCATGGCTACGAGGACCCGCCCTCGTACCTGATCCGCTCGCAAGGCCAGCCGGCGCTCGAAATCGGCGTCGTCATGCAGCGCGGCGCGAACATCTTGGCCTTAGGCAAGAATCTCGACGCGGCGCTCGCCGATTTCGAGCAGACGCTGCCGCAAGGGGTGACGATCACGCGAATCGCCGACCAGCCGAAAGTCGTTTCGGCGGCGGTGTTCGAGTTCATGCGCTCCTTCGTCGAGGCGCTGGTCATCGTGCTCGGCGTCAGCTTCCTATCGCTCGGCTGGCGCTCGGGAATCGTCGTCGCGACGTCGGTCCCGCTCGTCCTCGCCATCGTGTTCATCGTTATGGCGCTGATCGGCCTCGACCTCCATCGCATCACGCTCGGCGCGTTGATCATCGCGCTCGGCCTGCTGGTCGACGACGCGATCATCGCCACCGAGATGATGGTGGTGAAAATGGAGCAGGGCTGGCCGCGCGAGCGCGCCGGCTCCTTCGCCTGGACGTCGACCGCCATGCCGATGCTGACCGGGACTCTGGTCACCGCGATCGGCTTCCTGCCGATCGGCCTCGCCAATTCGGCGGTCGGCGAGTACGCCGGCGGCATTTTCTGGGTCGTCGGCATCGCGCTGATCGCGTCATGGTTCGTCGCGGTGATCTTCACGCCCTATCTCGGCGTGAAACTGCTGCCGAGCCATGCCGGCCGCAAGCATCGGGCCGATCCGAACGCGATCTACGATACGCGTTTCTATCGCGCCTTCCGCCGCGCGCTCGAAGCCTGCGTGAGGCGGCCGTTCCTGGTGATCCTCGCCGTGCTCGGCCTGCTCGCCGTCGGGCTCGCCGCGATGAGCCATGTCCAGCAGCAATTCTTCCCGATTTCCGAGCGGCCCGAGCTCTTTTTCGAGATCCGCATGCCGGAAGGGACGTCGATCGGCGTGACGTCGCACGTGGCGCGCGACGGCGAAAAGCTGCTGCAAGGCGATCCCGACGCGCTCTCTTACACGACCTATATCGGCAAGGGTTCGCCGCGCTTCTGGCTCGGCATCATGCCGGTGCAGCCGAACGAGGCCTTCGCGCAGATCGTCATCGTCGCCAAGGACATCGAAGCGCGCGAGCGCCTCAAGGCGAAGATCGACAAGGAGGTGGCGGAAGGCGCGCTGCCGGCGGCGCGGGTGCGAGTCGACCGTTTCAATTTCGGCCCGCCGGTCGGCTTCCCGGTTCAGTTCCGCGTCATCGGCCCCGATCCGGAAAAGGTGCGCGAGATCG
>DATGLU010000761.1:0-4152 GCA_035294045.1 Roseiarcus sp.
ACGAGAGTCGCGGCGAAAAACGGCGCCACGCCCAACGCCCAAGCCTTTTCGGCGCCGATCAAGCCGGCGAGCCACGCGAAGCCGAACGCGAAAATCAGCGCATGGCCGAGCGCCATGGCGGCGAGCAGGCGCGGGCCGGACCGGTCCCAGCCGCGCTCGGCGAGAGAGCCGATGGCGATCGCCGCGACGAGGAAGCCCAGAAGATAGCCGCCGGTCGGCCCCGCCATGTAAATCGGGCCGGCCGAGGCGCCGGCGAAGACCGGCAGGCCGATCAGGCCCTCCGCGAGATAGAGCGCGACCGTCGCGCCGGCGAGCCTCGCGCCGAAAGCCGCGCCGAGAATCAGCACGACCAGCGTCTGCAGGGTCATCGGCACCGGATAGAAGGGGACCTGCACCTTCGCGGAAAGCGTCAGCGCGAGCGTTCCGATCACCGCCAAAGCGGCGAGGCTCGCGCGCGAGGCGGCGCGCTCCGGCCAGAGAAAAGCGGCGAGAGTCGGGCGGCGATTGTCGTTCATGGATTCCCCTTCGGCGCGCTTTCAACGCGACGCGATATCGCGCTTGGTTGCAGTCGTGCCTATAGAGGAGGCGGCCGGGATGAACAAGCAGACGACTCCATGCGCCGCCTGCCCTCACCCCAGCCCTCTCCCGCAAGCGGGAGAGGGGGCGCGCGCCATGCTGTAGCCGCGGTCGCCGACCGCGGCCACAATCTTTTCTCCCGCTTGCGGGAGAAGGGGGCCGCGAAGCGGCCGGATGAGGGTAAGCCTCAATGTCCAAGTACTAAAAGCGGGAACTGAGAATGACCGGTGACGACGATCTGACCTTCGACGCCGAGGACGCCGAGGCCGGCGCGGTCAAGCGCGTCTCGCCGCTTGTGCGCCGGCTGATCGCCAACAATCCCTCGCCTTTCACCTTCACCGGCACATGCTCGTACGTTATCGGACAAGGCTCGGTGGCGATCGTCGATCCGGGGCCGCTCGACGAAGCGCATATCGCCGCGCTGCTCGACGCAATACGCGGCGAGAGCGTGCGGCATATCCTCGTGACCCATACCCATCGCGACCATTCGCCCGCCGCGGCGCGGCTCAAGGCGGCGACCGGCGCGGCGATCCTCGGCGCGCGGCCTTTCGCGCCAAAAGGCGGCGTTAGCGAAGGCAAAGGCCTCGACGCCGCGCATGATCTTCACTATGCGCCCGACCATGCGCTCAGCGACGGCGAGCGGGTCGCCGGGCCGGGCTATACGCTCGAAACCGTGGCGACGCCGGGCCACGCCGCCAACCATCTCTGCTTCGCGCTTGTCGAAGAGAACAGCCTGTTCTCCGGCGATCACGTCATGGGCTGGTCGACGACCGTGGTCGCGCCGCCCGACGGCTCGATGAGCGCCTACATGGCGTCGCTCGAAAAATTGCGGTCGCGCGGCGAGAGCGTCTTCTGGCCGGGTCATGGCGGCCCGGTGCGCAACCCGCAGCGCTACATGCGCGGCCTCGCCCATCACCGCCGCCAGCGCGAGGCGGCGATCCTCGCCCGGATCGAGGCGGGAGATCAGACGATCGACGAGATCGTCGCGGCGATCTATGTCGGGCTGGATGCAAGGCTGGTCGGCGCGGCGAAGCTCTCGACGCTGGCGCATTTGCAGGATTTGGTCGAGCGCGGGCTGGTCACGGCCGAGGGGACGCTGGATTTGAATGGGCGGTACCATAAGCCGCCGCGGTCTAACGGTTGACGTACCTCGCTGCCAGGTTCTTATCCTCCCCCGTGTAGCGAAGCGGAACGGGGGAGGGGGACCATGCGAAGCAATGGTGGAGGGGGCTGCTGAGGTTCAGGATAAATTCTTGAAACGCCGAGGCCCCCTCCACCGCGCTGACGCGCGGTCCCCTCCCCCGTCTTCGACGGGGGAGGAAAGCCAATGCTCTATCGACTCGCCGATACGTACCTCGATGTCCGCTCCTTATCCTCCCCCGTGGAGCGAAGCGGAACGGGGGAGGGGGACCATGCGAAGCATGGTGGAGGGGGCTGCTGAGGTTCAGGATAAATTCCTGAAACGCCGAGGCCCCCTCCACCGCGCTGACGCGCGGTTCCCCTCCCCCGTCTTCGACGGGGGAGGAAAGCTACCGCTCCTTCGCAGCCTGGGCGATCGCGGCGGCGAATTTCTGGATGCGCTTGGCGTTGTCGCCGAAATCGTGGCGGCCGACGCGCGAGACGGAGCGGATGTCGATGCGCGTCTGCGTCGCCGAGGGCTTGATCCGGATGGCGATGTCGGAGGGAAAGCCCATCACCAGCGAGCCGGCTATGGCGTCGATATGGCCGACATTCTCGCGCACGCTCGGCGCAACGGCGTCGACGATGCGCCAATGGCTCTGCTTGGCGACGTCGAGCGCCAGGCGGTAGGCGTCGTTCGTCTCCATGTCGACCATGATCGGCTGCACCCCGGGATAAGCGAGCCGCTGCGCCTCGCGAGTCGCGGGCGAGGATTCGGGCGGCGTGCGGTTGCCGCGCGCCAGCCGCGCCTTGGCGGACAGCATGAAGGTCGGCGGCGTGTCGAGATCGGTCGACACGTCGTTGATGATCGGCAGGGAGATCGCCTTCCAGGTCAGATAGGCTGGATAGGCGAGCATCAGCAGCGCCATGATCAGGCCGGCCCAGGCGAGGCCGGCGCCGCGCCGGCCGGTGCGCCAGATGACGACGAAGGCGGCGGCCGCGAGCAGGCCGGCGAGGCAGGCGAGGATCAGCGCCGCGCCGAGCACGGCGAGCGCGCCGGGCGGATCGACCGCGCCGATCCGCGACAGAAGCACGGCGACGCAAGCGACCGCCACGGCGAACACGCCGACGCGCCGGCTCCAGATCGCGGCAGTCGAATAGGGCTCTTCGATGATCAGGCGGCGCATGCGCCGAGCGTTCTAAGGGCGGGATCAGGCGCGGTCCACTCCGCCGCGACGGAAGACAAGCGGCGAGCCGGCGACGTTTGGCCTCACCGCATTGACAAACGCGCCGGCCGATATGTGAATCGGGCGACAGGCTGCGGATGATCTCGGCTGATTCCCGCGGCGAGCAAGGGGACCTTTACCGGTGGCGATGCGCGGTCACGCGATTCGTTGGACGATTGCGCTGCTGGTCGGCCTGACCGCGCCCGCCGCTTCCCAATCCGCCGATCGTCCGCCGGACACGATGGCGGCTCGGGTGCTCGCCTGCGCGCCTTGCCACGGCCCGGTCGGCGAAGGCGTCAAGGACCCTTACTTCCCGCGCTTGGCGGGCAAGCCGGCCGGCTATCTCTACAACCAGCTCGTCGCTTTCCGCGACGGCCGGCGGCGCTATCCGCCGATGAACTATCTGCTCGAATATCTGCCGAAGGACTATCTGAAGGAGATCGCCGACTATTTCGCGGCGCAGCGGCCGCCGCTGCCGCCGCCGGCAATTCCCGATGTCAGCGCCGACGTGCTGGCCCATGGCGAGTCCCTGGTCACGCAAGGAGATTCGGCGCGGGAGATTCCCGCCTGCACGAGCTGCCACGGGCCGCAGCTCACCGGGATGGAGCCAGGCATTCCCGGCCTGCTCGGGCTGCGCGCCGCCTATATCAGCGCGCAACTCGGCGCCTGGCGTTACGGCACGCGCACCGCCACGGCGCCCGACTGCATGCAGCTCGTCGCGAGCCGGCTGACCGAAGCGGATGTCAAGGCGATCGCCGCCTGGCTCGCCTCCCGGCCCGCGCCGGAAAATTTGCCGCCGGTCAAGAAGGGCAGCTACGCCTTGCCGTTCGCCTGCGGCAGCGAACCGACCAAATGAGCGTAAGGATGAGACGAGGTTCGCTGGCTCCGCTTTTCGCCGCCTTACTGATCGGCGCGGCGCTGCTTTGCGGCGGCGCCACCGCGCAAAACGCCACGTCAGACGCGGCGCTTGTCGCCAAGGGCGAGTATCTCGCCCGCGCCGGCGATTGCATCGCCTGCCATACCGAGCCGGAAGGCAAGCTGTTCGCCGGCGGCCGGGCGATGCTGACGCCCTTCGGCACGCTCTATACGACCAACATCACGCCGGACCCGGAGACCGGCATCGGCAAATGGACCGCCGATCAGTTCTATTCGCTGATGCATGACGGCCGCTCGCCGGATGGCGGCCTGATCTATCCGGCGATGCCGTTCGGCTCCTACACCAAGGTCACGC
>DATGLU010000762.1:0-6036 GCA_035294045.1 Roseiarcus sp.
AACTCATTGAGCGCGTTGCGCCCGCCGCCCGCGATCTTCCCGAGAGGGTTGTCGTCCTCACACTGGCTGACGCCGGCGCGATCCTGTTCAAAGGGCGCAAGCGCTGGCGCGCCGCTGCTCCGCCGGCCGAGCCGATCGACGCGACCGGGGCGGGAGACGTGTTCGCCGGCGTGTTCCTCGCGACTTGGCTCAATCGCGCGGCGCCTCAATCGGCCCTCGCCTATGCGGTGGCGGCGGCGACCCGGTCGGTAACGATCCCCGGCGCGCAAGAAATGCGGTTGTCGGCAGCCGACTTGCGGGCCCTTACTGGCAATACGGCGCCCGCAGCGGCGTGAGCCGGTCCGCGGCGCAGCCGGCCTTTTTAGAGATTTGCGGTCCAAGCTTGACACAAGCGGCGTCCGTCTGGTTCCATTGAAACGGTTCAGAGACCCGCGGCCGGGCCGCAGCCGCCTGGCGAAGGATGTCGCGTATGAAAGCGGCAGTCATTGAGGCGCGCGGAATCGCCAAGCAGTTCGGCGCCGTGAAAGCGCTTTCGGATATCGACCTGACGGTCAACGAAGGCGAGGTCGTCGCCATTGTCGGCGACAATGGCGCCGGCAAATCGACTTTCATCAAAATTCTTGCAGGAGCGCATCCGCCGAGCAGCGGACGGCTATTTCTCGACGGCGAAGAGGTCGCCTTCAAGTCGCCGCAGGACGCCGCCGCGAAAGGCGTCGCGACAACCTATCAAGAACTCGCTTTGGCCGAGAATCTCTCGGTATACGAGAACGTGTTTCTCGGCCGCGAGATGACGGCGCGCTTTTTGGGCTTCATCCCGATTCTACGGCGCGGCGCAATGCGCGATCGAGTGGATCACCTGATTCGGCGGCTCGATGCGCATATTCCCGATCCCGGCGTTCCGGTGAGCACGCTGTCGGGCGGACAACGCCAGGCGACGGCGATTGCGCGGGCTCTCGAACTCGACGCCCGGCTGGTCATCATGGACGAACCAACGGCGGCGCTCGCGGTCGCCGAGAGCCGGAAAGTGCTCGCGCTGATCCGCCGGCTGCGCGACCAAGGCAAGGCCGTGGTTCTGATCAGCCACAATATCGCGGACGTGTTCGAGGTCTCCGATCGGATCGCGATCTTTCGCCGCGGCCGGAAAGTCGCCGAGCGGGAGACCGGAAACACCAATCCCGAGGAAATCGTCGCGTTCATAACGGGAGCCCACGCAAGCGTGCGCGGGCAGGAGACGGCCGCTGCTCAGATTTGATCCTCAGCGGCCGAAAGGCATGGGAGAGGAAAATGTTCCGAGGAAAATTGCTGGCGTACGCCGCTGCCGCCCTCGTGCTGTCAACCAGCGCGTGGGCGCAAGGCAAGCCGAAGGTAGCGTTCATCCCGCAGCTTATCGGCATTCCCTATTTCAATGCGATGGAAGCCGGGGGCAAGAAGGCCGCTCAAGCCTTCGGCGTGGATTTCATCTACCAGGGTCCGGTGGACACCAACCCGGTCGACCAGCTCCAGATTCTGAACAACCTTGTCGATCAGGGCGTGCAAGCAATCGCGATCAGCGTTCTCGATGCGTCGAGCCTCGAACCCGTCATTGCGTCCGCCAAGAAGAAGGGCGTGATCATCTTCACGTCGGATAGCGACGCGCCGAAGAGCGGGCGGGCGGTCTATGTCGCGCAGGCTCGCGACGACCAGCTTGGCTTCACGATTATCGACGAATTGGTCAAGCGGGTCGGCGACGACGCCAAGATCGGCATCGTCTCCGGCGAGGCGACGGCGACGAACCTCAACACCTGGATCAAGTACATGCAACAACGGGTGAAGGAGAAATATCCAAAGATTAAGCTCCTCGAGCCGAAATACGCCGGCGGCACTGCGCAGAGAGCGGCGCAGTTGGCGACGGAGCTGATGACCGCCAATCCGGACTTAAAGGGAATCATCGCCGTGGCGTCCACGACCTGTCCGGGCGTGGCGCAAGCCATCGAAACCGCCGGAAAGATCAACAAGGTCATCGTCACCGGCTATTGTAGCCCGAATACTGCGCGCGCCTATCTCAAGAGCGGCGCTATGGGCTTCACCGTTCTGTGGGACCCCGCCGAGCTCGGCTATCTCACGGTCTGGGCCGGCAAGCAGCTCATCGACAAGAAGCCGTTCGCCGCCGAGAACAACGTACCGGGCATCGATCATCCGATCAGCTATGATTCGGCGACCGGCGTCCTCCTGCTCGGCCCGCCTGCGGTGTTCACTGCCGAGAACGTCGACAAGTTCAACTTCTGAGACGGCAGCGGCGTGGGGCGGCTGCGTCCGCCCCCGCTTCTCAATCGGGTGCCGCATTGCTCGTATCGGGATCATCCCGCGAAGCCAGCTTGGTCCTCGCTTGCCTGGCTGCGACGATTGTCTTCTCGCTCGCTTCGCCGTGGTTTCTCACGATTGAGAACCTCACGACCGTGGCGCGGGCGAGCGTCGAGCTGCTTATCGTCTCGTTGGGAATGACCATCGTGCTCGCCGTCGGCGGGATCGATCTGACTGTCGGCGTCACGATGGCGATCGCCTCGTTCTTTGTCGGCCGCGCGCTGATGATCGCCGTTCCGGCGCCACTCGCCGCGCTCCTCGGTCCGCTCGTCGGAATTTTTCTCGGCGCCGTAACCGCAGGCGTGATCGTGCTCGGCTCCGTGCCGCCGATCGTGGCGACGCTCGGACTCTACGGCGTCTTTCGCGCAACCATATACGCGCTCCTTGGCGGCGAGTGGTTATCCGGCCTGCCCGACGTCCTGGCGCCCCTTGTTCGGCCGACCATTCTCGGAATTCCTTCGGTGGCTTTTGAACTTGCCGCGCTTTATGTCCTGGCGTGGGGCGTGTTTCGTTGGACGCCGCTCGGCGTCTGGTGGCTCGCGATCGGCGGCGCCGACGCCGCCTCGCAACTTGCCGGCGTTCCGGTTCGGCGAGCGAAGACGGCCGCCTATTTGGCGAGCGGCTTGCTTGCCGGGATCGCCGGCGCCTTCTATGTCGCGCAATATCGGAACGTCGAAATGACGACCGGCAGCACGATCGCCCTTGACGCGATCGTCGCTTCGGTCCTCGGCGGAGCGAGCGTGACGGGCGGACGGGTCAGCGTTCTCGGCACGGCTCTCGGCGTGATCCTGTTCCGCATTCTTCAAAATGGGTTCGTTCTGATCGGCGTCCCGTCCCTGTGGGAGCAGGTCGTGGCGGGCCTCCTCCTTCTTGCGGTTTTGGCGACGGAGAACGCCGCAAAGCTGCGCGCCCTAGTGATGGCGCGATGAGCGCGACGACCACTCGTCTTCTCGGGCTTCTCGCCCTCTGGCTGGTTCTGCTCGCCGCGCTGGCGATTGCGCTGCCGGGGTTCTTCCGCGCCAGCACCGTCACCAGCGTGCTCCAATTCTCGACCATCCTCGCTTTGGTTACGCTCGGCCAGAGTCTGGTCGTCCTTTCCGGCGGCGGCGGCATCGACCTTTCCGTCGGGGGCGTCGTCAGCCTTTGTGGGCTGACCATGGCGGCGGTCCTCCAGATCGGCTGGGGCGCCGCCGCAGCAATAGCGGTCTCGATCGCCTTGGGCGCGGCCCTGGGCCTCGCGAACGGCGTTCTCGTGACACGCCTCGGGATCGTCCCTCTCATCGCCACGCTCGGCTCTGGCTACGTCTATGCGGGGCTGGCGATCGCGCTCACCGGCGGCGCGCCGATCCGCGGCGGCGGGGCTTGGCTGACCAGCCTGGGGCGCGGCCTGATCGGCATCGTGCCGGCGCATTTTGCGCTCCTCGTCCTGCCCGCCTACGCGCTGGCCGCCGCCTTGTTGCGCTTCACGCCGGCGGGTCCGTGGATCTATGCGCTCGGCGGCAACGAGACGGCGGCGCGGCTTACCGGCATACCGACGGGGCGGGTCCGCACCATTCTTTACGGCGCAAGCGGTTTGCTCGCCGGCCTGGCCGCCGTCGTCGCCACCGCCTGGTTCGGCAGCGCCCGGCCGAATATCGGCCAGAACCTTGAACTCGAGTCGCTGACCGCCGCGCTGCTCGGCGGCGTGGCGATCACCGGCGGGAGCGGCGGCGTCGCGCCGCCGCTCGCCGCCGTGCTTTTCCTGATCTCGCTCAAGACGGGCATTCAGCTCGCCAATCTCAACACCATTTGGCAGGTCGGAACTATCGGCCTGCTTCTCGTCGCGTCGGTTCTGGCCGACCGCTTCATCCCAGGAGGACGTCGACAGTGACGGCGAACGAAACAGAGCTGCTCGACGCGGTCGAGCGATCCGAGGACGCGATCGTGACGACTCTATCGGATTTGATCGCCTTTCCGAGCATCGTACCGACGGATCCGACCAAGGCCGGTCCGGCGGAGCGGCAATGCCAAGAGTATCTTCGCGATCGATTGCGCGACCTCGGCTTCGAGACGGAGCTCTGGGATCCCGACGGACCGGCGCTGTACGAGAAATATCGCGGCCGGCCGGGAGCGAATCCCGGCCGGACGTTCGAGGGGCGGCCGATTCTCGGGGCGACGCTCAAAGGCGCGGGCGGCGGGCGCTCCATGATGCTGACGGGCCATGTCGATGTCGTGCCTCCCGGACCGTCCGGCCATTGGCGGACCGATCCGTTCAAGGCGACGGTCCGCGACGGCCGCGTGATCGGCCGCGGCGCGGTCGATATGAAAGGCGGGATCGCCTGCATGCTGATGGCGGCGGCGATCGTCCGCGAGAGCGGCATACGCCTCTCCGGCGACGTGGTGTTCGCCACCGTGGTCGATGAAGAGATCGGCGGCATGGGCGCGCTCGCAATGGTCGATCGCGGCTATCGCGCCGACGCCGGCCTGCTCACCGAAGCGACCGCGCTCGCCGCATCGCCGATTTGTCACGGCATTCTCTGGGGCCGAATTCTGATTGACGGAATCGGCGGCCATGCCGAGCTGCTGCCGAAATCCTGGCGCGACGGCGGGCCGGTCGACGCCGTATGGCTGATGCGCGAGGTGCTCGACGGGATTGACGCCCTCAATCGGCGCTGGGCCAACGATCCGCGCAAGCGTCACCCGCTCATGGAGTTGCCCAACCAGACGATTGTCACCCAGGTACGGGCGGGAGAGCATCCGAGCTCGTTTGCGGGCGCGGCGGAGATCGTCATCGACGTTCAATATCTGCCGGCGGAGAAGGACGAATTCGGCCTTGGCGGACATGTCAAACGCGAGATCGAGGACCACCTGGCGGAGATTTGCCGGATGGATCCCTATCTGCGCGCCCATCCGGCCCGCATCGAGTGGATACTCGATGCGGATTGCGCCGAAGTGCCCGAGGACCACGCGCTGCTTTCGTTGATGGACGGGGTCGCGCGCGCGGTCGGCGTCGAGCCGCGCTGCTGGGGCCTCGGCGCCCATTCCGATATGGGACTGCCGAACGGCCTCGGCCGCACGCCGACCATCAATTTCGGTCCAGGCGACCCCAGC
Source organism: Roseiarcus sp. (assembly GCA_035294045.1). GTDB lineage: Bacteria > Pseudomonadota > Alphaproteobacteria > Rhizobiales > Beijerinckiaceae > Roseiarcus. The sequence goes on from DATGLU010000762.1 coordinate 5,431, forward strand.
CAGGCGCACCAGCCGAACGAGTCCGTGCCGATCGCCGATCTGGTCGCCGCCACCAAGATGATCGCTCTCGCGCTCGCGCGCTGGTGCGCGTGATCGCCGAGGATCGCCCTGATTGTTGGAGAGAAGAGACAATGGCTGAGAGGAAACGCAAAATTCTGCTGGCGGGGGAATCCTGGGTCAGCGCCGCGACCCATATCAAGGGCTTCGATCAGTTCTCGACCGTCACCTATCATTTGGGCGCGGAGCCGCTCGTCTCGGCACTGAGCGACTCGCCCTTTGAGCTGCGCTATCTGCCGGCTCACGAAGCACAGCGCGACTTTCCGCTTACATTGGAGAGCCTCTCGGCCTATGAGGCGCTCATTCTTTCCGATATCGGCGCCGACACGCTGCTGCTTCATCCGGATACGTGGATTCATGGCCAACGTACGCCCAATCGATTGCGGCTGATCAAATCCTATGTCGAGGCCGGCGGAGGCCTGATGATGGTCGGCGGCTATTACAGTTTTCAGGGGATCCATGGCGGAGCGCGCTACCACGGCACGCCGGTCGAGGAGGTTTTGCCGGTCGAAATTCTCGCCTATGACGATCGGATCGAGGTTCCCGAGG
>DATGLU010000763.1:0-5321 GCA_035294045.1 Roseiarcus sp.
GGCCAGGTCGCCGATCGAATCGAGCATTTTGTGCCGCACGAACTCGTCGCGGTAGCGCAAGCCCTCGGGATTGACGACGCGGTCGTCGTCGAGCGCGACCGAATTGTCGAGCGAGGAGCCGAGGGCGAAGCCCATTTTCCACAGGCGCTCGACATCGGCGACAAAGCCGAATGTGCGCGCCCGGGCGATCTCGCGGCGGAACGCGTCGGCGTCGAGATCGAAAATCTTGCGCTGGCGGCCGATCGCCGGCGTCGCGAAGTCGATTTCGACATCGAGACGAAGGGCGCGCTCGGCCGGACGGAGCTCGGCATAGGCGTCGCCGCGCTCGACGCGGACCGGCTTGAGAACTTTGAGATAGCGGCGCGGCGCTGAAAAGCTCGCCAGGCCGACCTCGTCGATCGCCGCAACGAAAGGCGCCGCCGAGCCGTCGAGGATCGGCGCTTCAGGCCCGTCGATCTCAATCGTCACATTGTCGACGCCGAGCCCCGCCAAAGCCGCCAGCAGGTGCTCGACCGTCGCGACCGAGGCCCTGGCCGGATCGCCGAGCACGGTGCAGAGCTGGGTCTGGGCGACGTTCGACCATTTGGCTTCGATCAGCCTTTCGCGCCCGCCGGGAAGGCCGGAGCGCAAAAAAACGACGCCCGAATTGGCGTCGGCTGGATGAAGAATGACGGTGACGGGTTCGTTCGAATGTACGCCGACGCCGGAAATCGTCACGCGCTCCCGGAGCGTCGTCTGTCGACCAAGTTTCATCAAACCCCACATCCCCTCAACCAAGCCCTTGAGACCTTGTTCTTGGGTCTCGCCCCGGTCCGCTTGACGCGGTCTCAGGTCGGGTCGGCGCTTTCACGCGGGCGGCTTTGGACGAATCGCCCGCCTGTCGAATCGGGGGAAGGATAAAGGGCGGCCAGATTGCGGCCAAATCACTCTTCGTGACCGTCTGTTACAATGCGGGCCGCGCCCCAACGCCGAGCAAAACCAGTTATTTACTGGCCGCGGCGGCGGAAGCCCGCCGCCGCGGCCAGGCCAAGCCTTAGCTCGACTGACGCCGCAGGAAAGCCGGAATTTCGAGTTGGTCCTCCTCGAAAGCGGTGGTTTTCGGCGCGGGCCGGCCATGCGGATCGAGCGCGCCCTGGGCGACGCGCGGCGCCAAGGCGCGGGGCTGCGGCCGGCCGTAATCGGCATGCGATTGCAGCGGCGGCGCGGCGCGGACGGGAGGCGCGGGCAGGACCGGCGCGGCGCGCGGCGTGGACGGCGGGCCGTTCTCTTCGTGGCGGGTGATGCCGAAAGCGGCGAGCTTCTCCAAGAGAGATTTGCGGCGGCTTTCCGCCGGCGCGGCCTGCTCGCCGCGATGGATGCGCATCTGCTGCTGGACGACCGGCGGCAGATCCTCGATCTGCGGCATACGGGCCGGCCGGACGATCTGCTCCGGCGCGGGCGGCACGAATTCGTTCGCCGGCTCCTCGAACAAGGTCTGTTGCGCCGCCGGCTCAACATAGAAGGCGGGCTTCGGCGCGGCCGGGCGGAGCTCGACCTCGGCGGCGGCCGGCAAGACCGGCGCGGCGACCGGCGCCATCTCGACCGGCGCCTCGGCGATCGGCTGCGGCGGGGGCGGCGCGGCCGGGGCGGCCGGGGCGGGCGCCGCGGCGGCGGCGTGGAGGCGGGCCGCCGCTTGCGCCCGCAAGCGCTGCGCCGCCTCGGCGATGCGCTGCTGGCTCGCCGACGGCTCCTTGGCCTCGACCTTGTCCTGGTCGATGCCGGTCGCGACGACCGAGACGCGCACCACGCCGTCGAGGCTCTGGTCGAAGGTCGCGCCGAGGATGATGTTGGCGTCCTCGTCGACCTCCTGGCGGATGCGGCTCGCCGCCTCGTCGACCTCGTAGAGGCCGAGATCGTTGCCGCCGGTGATCGAGATGAGCAGGCCCCTGGCGCCGCCCATCGAGACCTCGTCGAGCAGCGGATTGGCGATCGCCGCCTCGGCCGCCTGGATGGCGCGGCGCTCGCCCGAGGCCTCGCCGGTGCCCATCATCGCTTTGCCCATCTCGCTCATGATCGAGCGAACGTCAGCGAAGTCGAGATTGATCAGGCCTTCCTTGACCATCAAATCGGTGATGCAGGCGACGCCGGAATAGAGGACCTGGTCGGCCATCGCGAAGGCGTCGGCGAAGGTCGTCTTCTCGTTGGCGACGCGGAAGAGATTCTGGTTCGGAATGATGATCAGCGTATCGACGCATTTCTGCAATTCTTCGATGCCGGCCTCGGCGACCCGCATGCGCCGCGCGCCCTCGAACTGGAACGGCTTGGTGACGACGCCGACGGTCAGGATGCCCATTTCGCGCGCCACCCGCGCCACTACCGGCGCGGCGCCGGTGCCGGTGCCGCCGCCCATGCCAGCGGTGACGAAGACCATATGCGCCCCGGCGAGATGATCGCGGATTTCCTCGATCGCCTCCTCGGCGGCGGCGCGGCCGACTTCCGGCTTGGAGCCGGCGCCGAGCCCTTCCGTCACTTGCAGGCCCATCTGGATGATGCGGTCGGCCTTGGACGAGGTCAGCGCCTGGGCGTCGGTATTGGCGACGATGAAGTCGACGCCGATAAGTCCCGACACGATCATGTTGTTGACGGCGTTGCCGCCGGCGCCCCCGACGCCGCACACCATGATGCGCGGCTTCAGTTCCCGTAGCTCCGGAGCTTTCAAATTGATGGTCATCCTTGGCCTCTTGACGTTAGACGCCCGCCGGCGCCGGGTTGAATTGCGGTTGGTCGATTTACGGACTCGTTCGGGAAGGCGCGCCGCGCCCACCGGTTGGTTTTAAAAACTCTCCTTCAGCCAGCGGCCGACGCGCGCGACATAGCCGTCGCCCGCGGCGCTCGATGAATAGGATCGCCGGCCGGGCTCGAAATGCTCGATCCCGGCGACTTGCGGATAGACCATCAGGCCGACCGCGGCGGCGAAAGCCGGACTCTTGGCCGATTCCGGCAGGCCGTCGACGCCGAGCGGACGGCCGATGCGGATCTGGCTCGAGATGATCCGGCGCGCCAGTTCCGGCAGGCCGGTGAGCTGGCAGGCGCCGCCGGTCAGGACCAGCCGGCGCCCGGCATGGGCGGCGTGGCCGGCTTGCTTCAAGCGGTCGCGGACCAGTTCGAGAATCTCCTCGACGCGCGGCCGGATGATCCGCACCAGCTCGGATTTCGGCAGCACGCTCGGATGGTCGAGATCGTCGCCGACCCGCGCCACCGTCATCGTGTCGCGCTCGTCCGAGGGCGAGGCGATGCAGCTCCCATAGAGCGTCTTCAGGCGCTCGGCGTCGGCGAGCGAAACGGCGAGGCCGCGGGCGATGTCGGTCGTGATGTGATTGCCGCCAACCGCCACCGCGTCGACATGGGCGAGGCGGCCGCCGACGAACACGCCGATCGAGGTCGAGCCGCCGCCGAAATCGATCAAAGCCGAGCCGAGCTCGGCTTCGTCGTCGACCAGGGTCGACAGTCCCGCCGCATAAGGCGTCGCCACCACCGCGTCGACGCGCAAATGGCAGCGCTCGACCGCCAGCATCAGATTGCGCGCCGCGGCGCCGTCGCAGGAGGCGACATGCAGCTCGGCGCCGAGCTCGTGGGCGACCATGCCCTTCGGATCGCGCACGCCCCGCGTCGCGTCGAGCGAAAAGCCCATCGGCAAGGCGTGCAAAGCGATCCGCCCGGCCGGCGCGCTGGCGTGCGAGGCCGCTTCGAGCACGCGATGAATGTCGTGCTCGCCGACCGCCTTATGGGCGATCGCGACGCGCGCGTTGTAGAATTGCGAGGCGAGGCGCCCGCCGGTCATGTTGACGATGATGCTCTCGACCTCGACCCCGGCCATGCGCTCGGCCGCGTCGATGGCGAGGCGCATGGCGGTCTCGGCCGCGTCGAGATCGACGATCGCGCCGGCCTTGACGCCGCGCGAGCGCTGATGGCCGATGCCCAGCACCTTGCAGCGATGGGTGCGGCCGCGCAGCGAATCGGAGGCGGCCATCGGCGTCAGCCGCGCGATCAGGCAGACGATTTTCGAGGCGCCGACATCGAGCACCGACAGGACGGCGCTCTTGCGCGGCGGGATTTGCCGGAGGCGGGGCGTGAGCGGCTTGAAGCTCATGTCGCCCCCTTCTTGGCCGGACGCGCGGCCGCGGCGCGAGCGGAAGCGGCTTCCTCGGTCAAGCGGACGAACATTCTGCCGGGGACGCGGAAGTCGAGCGACAGAGCGGCGCGCTCGAGCACGCGGTCGGCGCGCTGCAGGCGGACCAGCGTCGCCATCGCCGCCTCGGGATCGGTCTCGGGCAGCTTCACGACCATGCCATTGGTCATCGCGAGATCCCAGCGCCGGCCGGAGACGAGGACGCCGGCCTTGATCTTCGGACGCAGCTCGCTCGCCGCGTTGAGAATGGCCATGAATTCCGGCAGCCGTTCATTGGCGCCGTCGCCGACGACGAACGGCAAGCCGATGAAGCGGTCGTCGGTCATCTGGTCGATCGGCGCGCCGTCAGCGGCGACGATCGCGACTTTGCCGTCCTTCTGCCACAACGCGTAGGGCGCGCGCTCGACGAGATCGATGACCAGATGATTGGGATAGAGCTTGCGCACGCTCGCCGATTTGACGAGCGGCAAGGCTTCGAGCTCTTTTCGCGCCGCGGCCGCGTCGAGGAACAGCAGCGAATCTTTCGGCGTGATATGGGCGGCGGCGAGGATTTCCCGCTCGCGCAGCTCGATCTGGCCGGAAATCGTGACGATGGCGATGTCGAAGCCGAGCGCCCGCGCGATCACGTCGCGCAGATCGCCCTCTCGGGCGATGAAGGCTTGATACTCGCCGCCGCGCACCGCGCCGAACGTCGCGACGCCGGCAAGAAGCGCCAGGGTCAAAGCAAGGCCGAGGCCGCGCGGCGCCGAAAGCAGAAAGCGGCGCAGCCGCGCCAGGCCGCGGCCGGCGCTGCGCTCGCCGCGCAGCAGGACCAGCGGCGCGCGGATTTCGCCGGCGCCGATCGCGACCGGAGCCAGAGGCGCCGAATTGAGGCCGCCGAGCGCGAAAGCTTCGGCTATCGGTCGCATGACGCGTCCTCGACCATCCAGGAAACGAGCTCGGCGAAGGAAATGCCGGCATAGGCCGCCATTTCGGGCACCAGGGAAGTTTCGGTCATGCCGGGCTGCGTGTTGACCTCCAGGCAGACCAGCTCGCCCTTCTCCCCCTTCGCCTCGTCGTAGCGAAAATCCGCCCGGCTCACGCCGCGGCAGCCGAGCGCCCGATGCGCTCTGAGGCTCAACTGTTGAATGTCATGGTAAATATTCGGTTTAAT
>DATGLU010000764.1:0-2540 GCA_035294045.1 Roseiarcus sp.
GGATCGTCCTCGGTGTCGGAGAGGAACACCATCATGCCGAGCCGCGCGCATTCCGTCTCGATCGCGCAGATGATGTCGCTGAAATAGGGATTGGAGATCGAGGAGATGGCGATGCCGACGGAGCGTGTCGACGCCGCCTTCAGGCTGCGCGCCATGATGTTCGGCCGGTAACCGAACGAGTCGATCGCCGCCTGCACTGCGCGCGCCGTTCCCGGCGCGACCCGCCGCGTGCCGTTGACGACATGCGACACGGTCGAGACGGACACGCCCGCTCTACGGGCGACATCGGCGATCGTCGCCAATGGCTCCTCCCCGGCCGGTCTTAGCCGGCGTTGGAGGGGAAATTATCCGAAGAAAACCGTTTGCGCAATCGTTTCGATAGACACGCCCGCCTGGAGAGATTTGGTCGCATCCCAGGATTTTGCAGATGGCGCGAAAACCCCCTGTTACTGGCTGGCCGAGCTTTGCGGCTCGGGCAAGCACAGGCAGGCGATGAAGCTGATCAAAGCGCCCGCCATCACGTAATAAGCCGGAACCAAGGGGTCGCCCGTACGCGACATGAACCAACTGACGATGAGCGGCGCAAAGCCGCCGAACGCCGCGACGCCGAAATTGTAGGCTGCGCCGCTCCCCGTCGCCCGTACGCCGACCGGAAAAAGCTCCGCGATCGCCGTACTGAACGGTCCGGCATAGGCCGAAGCGATCAATCCGAAGCCGATTTCGAGTAAAGCGAGCCGTGCGACGCTCGGCCCGCCGTTCAGCCAGCGAAAAGCGGGATAAATCGCCAGGAGCAAGACGAGGATGGCGCTCGCCATCACCGTCTTTCGACCCACAAGGTCGGAAAGACAACCGAACAAAGGACAGAGAACGGTCATCATCAGGCCGACGATCAACGGCGCGACAAAGGCTGCCTGCATGCTCAGCCCGAGCGTGCTGATCGCGTAGGTCGGCATGAACAGGTCGACGATATAGAGCGCGCCAGCGCCGCCCAACACAATGCCCAGTCCGATCGCGAGGCGGCGTTTGTACCCTCTGACGGCGACGACCACCGGATCGACGTCAGCGGCGCTGAGCTGGGCGAGGAAGTCGGGTGTTTCCCCGAGCCGCGCCCGAATGAGCAGGCCCACAGGCCCGATCAGCAGGCCGATGATGAACGGCAGGCGCCAGGCCCAAGTCTCGATCTGGCGCGCGCTGAAGCTGAAAGTGATCCAGAGGCCTATCGAAGCGGCGAGCACGTCGGACAAGCCCTGGCCGGACATCTGCCAGGCGCCGAAAAAGCCGCGGCGGTCGGGCGGCGCGTGCTCGACGAGGAAGGCGCTCGCGCCGGCGAATTCGCCGCTCGCCGACAGGCTTTGCAGGACGCGGCCGAGCACCAGGAGGCACGGCGCCGCCAAGCCGATCGCAGCGTAAGGCGGCGCGAAGGCGACGAGCGCGGTGCCGAGGGTCATCAGCGCAATCAGCAGCAGCAAGGCGGATTTGCGCCCGCGAAGATCGGCGAAGCGGCCAAAGAGAACGCCGCCGAGCGGACGGAAGACATAGGCGAGGCCGAACGCCGCCAAGGCGGAAAGCAGCTTTTCGGCCTGCGAGCGTCCGGGAAAGAACAGAGCCGCCAGCGTCGTCGCGAAATAGAAGTAGATCGTGAAATCGTACCAATCGAGCGCGTTGCCGATGACGGCGGCGGCGATCTGGTCGAATGTCAGAGCGCGGGACCGGCCGGCGAACGCGGCCTCGGCGGCGGCCTCGCTCACGGCCGCAACACGCCGAGCAGCGCGACGAGCTCGGATTGCCGCTTCGTTCCCGTCTTCTCGAAAACGCCTTTGAGATGGTTGCGCGCCGTGCCGACGCCGATCTTCAAAGAGCGCGCCGCAGCTTCGAGGCTGAGCCCATCGCCGAGGCGCAGGGCGACCGCCGCCTCACGATTCGTCAGGTTGAAGAGATCGTGCAGCGCCCCGGCGCCGAGCATGAGCGGCGTCGGCCGGCGCCGCGGCTTGATGAGGACGGCGACGGCCGCGGCGGTCAGGAACATGTCGCGGGCGCGCCCGAGGACCGGCACGATGAGCAGATAGCGCCATTCGCCGGGCCCGGCCGGAAGGCGCGCCGCCGCCGTCACGCCCGGCCGCGCCAGCGCCTTGGCCAAGGCGTTGTCGAGCGCCGCCTGGGCGAGGCGATCGGCGGCCGTGAGCCGTCGCTGGACGATGCTGAGCGCCGGGCCGGCGCGATCGTCGAAAGCATGGACGCGCAGCACCCGTCCCCAAATGTCGAGCTCGAAAACCGGGTCACCGCGCTCATGGATCAGCTTGACCATGCCGAGCGTCTCGAAATCGCGCATGCGCCGGCTGAGGCTCGCCGCGCGCCGCAAATCCGGCAGGACTTCGCCGAACGCCGCCACCTCGTCCGACCCGAACGGGCCCGCGTCCAACGATTTCTTCACGCCGAAATAAAGGCCTTCGCCGTTCGAGCCGCGCAGGAGCGCGGCCGTGGCGTTCCAGAAGAAGCCGCGCGGCCGCAGGAATTCCTGATACCAAGGCGAGCGCGCCAAC
>DATGLU010000765.1:0-2608 GCA_035294045.1 Roseiarcus sp.
GCGCTGAAATAATTCGGCCCGCCCGACGAGGCGGTGATCACGCCGATGATCGCCATCAGCAGGATCAGCGCATAGTAGACGCCCGCTTCGCGCAGTCCGAAATGCCGCCGCCAATCCTTGGTGTTCATCTCAAGCTCAATGTAGCGCGATGGCGTTTGTCTCGGCCTGCGCGCCGCGCGCCCCGCCGGCAAGCAGCACGAGCTCATGGTCGGAGGTCGCGGACGCCGCCCGCTCGGCGACGATCGCGCCGTCGCGCATGACGAGGATGCGGTCGCAGACCGCGAGCAGCTCCTCGAATTCCGAGGAGACGATGACGATCCCGACCCCTGAGGCGGCGAGGCGCCGCGTCAAGGCGAGAATGTCCGCCTTGGCGCCGACATCGATGCCGGCGGTTGGCTCGTCGAGGAGCAGCAGCTTGACCTCGCCGAACAGCCATTTGGCGACGGTGACTTTCTGCGCGTTGCCGCCGCTGAGCTCGCCGACCGGCGTCTCCGGCGACGGCGCCTTGATTTGCAGCCTTTCGATGGCCGACTCGCCGCGCGCCCATTCGGCTGCGCGGCGCGTCAGCAGCCCGCCCAAAGCAGTGTCGTCGAGATGCGGCAGCGTGACATTGCGCCAGATCTCGAACCCCGGGATCAGGCCTTGCGCCTTGCGATCCTCGGGGACGAGCGCGACGCCGGCGCTCACCGCGCCGGACGTGGCGCGGGGCAGCGGTTTGCCTTCGAGAAGAACTTCGCCGGTCGCGCGGCGGTCGGCGCCGAAAATCGCATGCAGCAATTCGCTGCGGCCCGAGCCGAGCAGCCCCGCAAGGCCGACAACCTCGCCCTTGCGCACCGTGAGATTGATCCGGCGCAGCTTATCGCCGGAGGCGAGGTCGCGCACGACCAGCAAATCGGGTCCCGCGACTGGCTCGCGGCCCTCGCGCAGATGATCGAGCGTTGCGACGGCCTTGCCGACAATCGCCTCGGCGATCGCCCGCTCGTCGACATCCTTGGTCTTGGCGCGCATCGCTTCGCGCCCGTCGCGTAGCACCGTCACTTCGTCGGTCAAGGCGATGACCTCGTCGAGGAAATGCGAGACGAAGACGATGCCCTTGCCCTGCCCGGCAAGACGGCGAACCGTCTGGTAGACGATCTCGCGCTCCTCGTTGGCGAGCGAGGCGGTCGGCTCGTCCATGACAATGAGGTCGGCGCCGCCGCCCAGCGCCTGCATGATCGCGACCATCTGCCTTTTGCCGATCGGCAGATCGCCGACCAGGGCGTCGGGATCGATCGCATAGCCGACATCGCGGCACAGGGCCTCGAAACGGGCGCGGTCGTCCGGGTTGCGGCGCCAGAGCCCGCCGCGTCCGAGAAACACGTTCTCCAGAACCGACAAGGTCGGCACGAGCGGAATGTGCTGATGGATGGTGGCGATCCCGGCGGCGTTGGCCTCGGCCGGCGTCCTGAACGCGACCGGCTGGCCGCGCCAGGCGATCGTCCCCGCCGACGCCGCGGCGGCGCCCGAGAGGATATTGATCAAGGTGGATTTGCCGGCGCCGTTGGCGCCGAGCAAGCCGTGGACGCGGCCGCCATAGGCGTCGAAATCGACGCCTCTCAAGGCGACGGTCCCGTTGGGAAAGATCTTCTCGACCTTCCGCAATTGGAGCAAGGGCGCATCCACGGGTTTTATCGACTCAGAGGTTTCATTGGATTTTGACAAGCGCCGCGGCTCACCCTCTCCCGCCGCGCTGTAGCCGCGGTCGATGACCGCGGCCACAACAGCGGCGGCGTAGCCGCGGTCGCCGACCGCGGCTACAGCCGTGGCCTCACCTCACCATTGTCCGACGCATTGGTCGATATTGGCCTTAGTGACGCCGGGCGTGTCGTAGGTGATGAATTCGTGGTGGCGTACGTTCTTGCCCGTCGCCGCCTCGTAGACCGCCTGGAACGCGAGATGGCCGAGCTCTTCCGGCTTGTAGCAGACCGTGCCGTCGACCGTGCCGTCCTTGATCGCGGCGATCGCCAGTTTCGAGCCGCCGAAGCCAATCAGCTTGGCCTTGGAGCCGGCGGCCTTCACGGCTCTCGCGCAGCCGACGACCATGTCGTCCGCCTGATTGAAGAAGAGATCGACGTCCGGATGGGCCGAAAGGATGTTCTGGCACGCCGCCTCGCCTTTCTCGGCCGTCCAGTCGCCGGGCTGCGAGGCGACGATCTGGTATTTGGCGTGCGCCTTGTCGAGCGCTTCGAGGAAGCCCTGGCTGCGCTGCTTGACCTCGGAAAAGCCGGCCTGGCCCTCGATGATGGCGATTTTCGCCGTTCGGTCCTTGGGCAGCAGCTTGAGCGCGAGCTCGCCGGCGCGATTGCCCGCCGCGATCTCGTCCTGCGTCACCACGGCGACGAGCTTCGGATAGACGTCCTTAATCGCCCGCTTGTTGGGATCGCCGATCTGCGAGCCGACCGAGGCGACGGGAATGCCAGCCGCCGCGACCTTGTCGACCCAGCCTTGGGCGACGGTCGAATCGAGCGGCATGATGACGATCCCCTTCACTTTCTCCGCGATCAGATCGTCGATGTCGTTCGCCTGCTTTTGGACGTCGTTCTTGGCGTCGAGCACGACGGCGGTCACA
>DATGLU010000766.1:0-5859 GCA_035294045.1 Roseiarcus sp.
CAAGGCGAAGCGAGCGAGGTCGCGGCGGCGGTTGAGGAGCATTACAAGCCGCAGGGGCCGAGTGATCGGGCGCCGAGCGAGCCGGTGTCGGTCGCGGTCGCGCTGGCGGACAAGTTGGACACCCTGATCGGATTTTGGACCATCGACGAGAAGCCGACTGGGAGCAAAGACCCCTTTGCTTTAAGGCGCGCCGCGCTGGGCGTCATCCGCATTCTCCTGGAGAACCAACTACGCTTACGACTCATTCCGATTCTGGCCCGGCGGTTCGCCGCTCTCGACGCGGCGATGAGCGGCGCCGCCATGCCGTCTCTTGGCGATGAGACAGTCTTAGACCTGCTCGCCTTCTTTGCCGACCGTCTCAAAGTCCATCTCCGCGACAAAGGCGCGCGATACGATCTCATCGACGCCGTCTTCGCGCTGCCCAACCAGAACGATCTCGTCCTTATCGTTCGGCGCGTCGAAGCGCTCGGCAAGCTGCTCGATACGGAGGACGGCAAGAACCTTCTCGCCGGTTACCGCCGCGCGGCGAATATCCTGCGCGCTGAGGAGAAGAAGGATGGCGCCGGCGCGTTCGACGCGCCGCATGACGCCAGCGCGCTCGTCGCGCCGGAGGAGCGGGCATTGGCCGAGGCGATCGGCGCTGCTTCGCGCGACGCGGCCGCGCGGGTCGCGGCGGAGGATTTCGAAAGGGCGATGCGGGCTCTGGCGACCTTGCGCGGGCCGGTCGATGCGTTCTTCGACAAGGTGACGGTCAACGCCGACGATCCGAAGCTGCGGCTCAACCGGCTGCGCCTGCTCAACGAGCTGAGGCGGGCGGTGCATACCGTCGCGGATTTTTCGAAGATCGCGGGAGGATAATGTACCGAGGTCGGGCGGCCACGCCGGCCGATCGCTGTCAAGCGGCCATAGCCCGTCGGAGAGATTCAGTCTTCTCTACAGAGTACGGGTGACGGGCTATGGCCGCTGCTTCGCTTCGCTGCGCCCCTTCGGGTGACAGCGCTCGTCCGGCGTGGCTTGTTGGCGACCAAGACTTTGGTGATTGGAGTGGCCCTTGGCCAACTCCAATCACCAAAGTCTTGGTAGCTAAACGGCCATCGGCGCGCGGCGGGGTCAATCCTCGCCTCGCCATAGCTCCGGCTTACAAGGAATATGCTCCGCACTCGTTTGGCGAAGCGACCGCGAAGCGGCTTGGGATTGAGGCCGCCGCGCGCCGAAGGCAGCGCTGACTCTCAGAAAGAGGCTTCCAGGCGCCGCGCTACCCCGCCCGCCCCCGCGCCGGCGCCTTGCGCAGCCGCACGATCACATCGACCCGCGCGATCTCCGTCCCTTCCGGCGCGATCGGCAGATCGGCGACCGAGATCGCCCCGTCGGGAATATCGACCAGCGCGTTGGTCTCCTCGACCAGGAAATGATGGTGCGGCGTGATGTTGGTGTCGAAATAGGTGCGCGAGCCGTCGACCGCGATCTCGTTCAGCAAGCCGGCCTGGGTGAACTGGTGCAGCGTATTGTAGACGGTGGCGAGCGAGACCGGCACTTTCATGCTGACAGCCTCTTCGTAGAGCGTTTCAGCCGTCACATGGCGGTCGCCTTTGCCGAACAGCAGCCAACCGAGCGCGACGCGCTGGCGGGTGGGCCGGAGATTGGCCTTTCTCAGCTTGCCGCGAAGCTGGTGGACCGGGCAGCCGCTCATCGGATCGCCGGCGCGCTGCGCCAGAGGCGCGGAATAAGGCGTTTGGGGCAGGCGCTGCGACATTCCCTATCCATCAACAAGCCCGCGCGGGGGCGGGCGGAAACCATTCCGGGCGAAGTGGATCGCCTGATAATAAGAAGCCGGGCTCGGCTTCGCAACCCGCCACAATGACGCGCAAAGCGCAAGTTTAACAAGGGGTCGGCGCGGCTTTCGAGACCCCGTAGCCTGTGATAGGAAAGCGCCCGCGCGTCAAAAGCGCCAGGCGGGAGATGAAAGAGCGTGATCAGCGAGCGCCGGTCGAGTTTCGCTTACGAAGACCTCCTCGCCTGCGGGCGCGGCGAATTGTTCGGCGCGGGCAACGCGCAATTGCCGCTGCCGCCGATGCTGATGTTCGACCGCATCGTCGAAATTTCGGAAGAAGGCGGCCAGAACGGCAAGGGCGGGGTGCGCGCGGAGTTCGACATCAAGCCGGAACTCTGGTTTTTCGGCTGCCATTTCAAGGGCGACCCGGTCATGCCGGGCTGTCTCGGACTCGACGCCCTGTGGCAGCTCTGCGGCTTTTTTCTCGGCTGGCTCGGCCTTGCCGGCCGCGGCCGGGCGCTCGGCGTCGGCGAGGTGAAATTCATCGATCAGGTCTTGCCCTCGGTCAAACGCGTCGTCTATGGCGTCGATATGAAGCGGGTCTTCAAGGGCAAGCTGGTGCTCGGCATCGCCGACGGCTGGCTGGAAGCCGACGGCAAGCGCATCTACGAGGTCAAGGACCTGCGCGTTGGACTGTTCGGCGCCCCCAAGCCCGCGGGCGCCTGACGCGTTGCGCGACGCCCGGATGAGCGTTTCGCCCGTGCTGCGGGACGGTTGGAGAAACGGATGAGGCGCGTCGTCGTCACCGGGATGGGGATCGTCTCCTCGATCGGCAATAACACGCAGGAAGTGCTGGCCAGCCTGCGCGAGGCCCGTTCCGGCGTCGTCCGCGCCGAGAAATACGCCGAGCTCGGCATGCGCTGCCAGGTGCATGGCGCGCCGAGCCTCAAGCCGGAAGAGGTCGTCGACCGCCGCGCGATGCGCTTTCACGGTACGGGCACCGGCTGGAACCATGTCGCGATGGAGCAGGCGATCCGCGATTCCGGCCTGGAGCCCAACGAGATCTCCAACGAGCGCGCCGGCATCGTGATGGGCTCGGGCGGCCCCTCGACGCGCACGATCGTCGAATCCGCCGACATCGCCAGAGCCAAAGGGGCCAAGAGGATCGGCCCGTTCGCGGTGCCGAAGGCGATGTCCTCGACCGCCTCGGCGACGCTCGCCACCTGGTTCAAGATCAAGGGCGTCAATTATTCGATTTCGTCGGCCTGCGCGACCTCGAACCATTGCATCGGCAACGCCTATGAGCTGATCCAGTGGGGCAAGCAGGATTTGATCTTCGCCGGCGGCTGCGAGGACCTCGATTGGACTATGTCGGCGATGTTCGACGCGATGGGCGCGATGTCGACCTCATTCAACGATCGCGCCTCGACGGCGTCCCGCGCCTATGACAAGAACCGCGACGGCTTCGTCATCGCCGGCGGCGCCGGCGTGCTGGTGCTCGAAGAGCTGGAGCGCGCCAAGGCGCGCGGCGCGCGAATCTACGGCGAAATCGTCGGCTATGGCGCGACCTCGGACGGCTACGACATGGTCGCGCCGTCCGGCGAAGGCGCGGCGCGCTGCATGCGCCAGGCTCTGGCGACGGTGAAGGCGCCGATCGACTACATCAACCCGCACGCCACCTCGACGCCAGTCGGCGACCAGAAGGAGATCGAGGCGATCCGCGAAGTCTTCGGCGTCGGCGAGAAATGCCCGCCGATCGCGGCGACCAAATCGCTGACCGGCCATTCGCTCGGCGCAACCGGCGTGCAAGAGGCGATCTATTCGCTGCTGATGATGAATAACGGCTTCATCTGCGAAAGCGCGAATATCGAAGAACTCGATCCGGCCTTCGCCGACATGCCGATCGTCCGGCAAAGGCGCGACAATGTGGCGATCCGGGCGGTGGCCTCGAACTCCTTCGGCTTCGGCGGCACCAATGCGACGATCGTGCTCAAGCATGTCGACGCGTGAAGGAATAGGTTTCTCGTTGACAAAGGTACGCGGCTTACTCTCACCCCAACCCTCTCCCGCAAGCGGGAGAGGGGGCGCGCCGCGCGCTTCATCGACGCCGCGCTGTAGCCGCGGTCGCCGACCGCGGCTACAATTCCCTTCTCCCGCTTGCGGGAGAAGGTGGCGCGAAGCGCCGGATGAGGGCAGGCCGCGGCGACCGGGCGGCGCCCCTTTGGCTGTGCGAGGGGAACGAGAATGACCGCCCGGGCGGGTTTGATGGCGGGCAAGCGCGGCCTGATCATGGGCGTCGCCAATGATCACTCGATCGCCTGGGGCATCGCCAAGGCTTTGGCCGAGCACGGCGCCGAGCTCGCCTTCACCTATCAGGGCGACGCGCTCGGCAAGCGCGTCCGCCCGCTCGCCGAGAGCGTCGGCTCCAAGCTCGCGCTGCCTTGCGATGTCGAGAATTTGGCGTCGGTGGACGAGACCTTCGAATCTCTGAAGGAACATTGGGGCGCAATCGACTTCGCCGTTCACTGCATCGCCTATTCGGACCGCAGCGAGTTGAAAGGCCGCTACGCCGATACGACGCGAGAGAATTTCGCCCGCACCATGCTGATCTCCGCCTTCTCCTTCACCGAAATGGCCCGGCGCGCCGCGGCTTTGATGCCGAAAGGCGGCGCGCTGCTGACCCTGACCTTTGGCGGCGCCACCCGGGTCATGCCGAACTACAATGTCATGGGCGTCGCCAAGGCGGCGCTGGAGGCGAGCGTGCGCTATCTCGCCGCCGATTTCGGCCCCGCCGGCGTGCGCGTCAACGCGATCTCGGCCGGCCCGGTGCGCACATTGGCGGGGGCGGGAATCGCCGACGCGCGCTTCATGTTCAATTTCGAGCGCGAGCATTCGCCGCTGCGCCGGCCGATCACGATCGAGGATGTCGGCGGGGCGGCGCTCTATCTTTTGTCGCCTCTGTCGTCCGGCGTGACCGGCGAGATTCACTTCGTCGATTCGGGTTACAACATCATCTCCATGCCGCATCCCGACGACATCAAGGCGGCGAAAGGCGAGCGCGGGCTCGCTGCGGAGTGATCGCGGGCCCTACGGAAGGTTTTTGTCAACGAGCCGATTGTAGATTCGACGCGATTTGTCGCGAGGACTTCATGATCGCTTCGTTCGTTCCGCCCGCCATGTCATTCCCGCGCAAGCGGGAATCCAGGAAGCGCTGGCTCTTAAGTTTCTTCGCCGCACTCTCGCTATGCGTTCTCGCCGCGGCCGGCGCTTCCGCTCACGCCAAAACCGACAAGAAAAGCGAGCGCGCGTTCCGCGCCTTCATCGCGAGCCTGTGGCCGGAGGCCAAGGCGCATGGCGTCTCGCGCGGCACGTTCGACCGCGCCTTCCGCGGCGTGACGTTCGATCCGAAAATCATCGCCCAGACCCGCCGTCAGGCGGAGGTGATCAAGCCGATCTGGACCTATATCGACGCCGCCGTCTCGCCGGCGCGCATCGCGCAGGGCGAGCAGAAGGCGGAAGCCTATCGCGTCTGGCTCGCCAAGGCGCAGGAAAAATACGGCGTCGATCCGGCGGTCATCGTCGGCATCTGGGGGCTCGAGACGGATTTCGGCGGCTTCGCCGGCGCCGACAACGTGATCCGCGCCTTGGCGACGCTGGCCTTTGCGCATTTCCGCGACGACTATTTCAAGGACGAGCTGATCGCCGCGCTCGAAATTCTCGAGGAAGGCGATATCGCGCCCGGCCAAATGAAGGGCTCGTGGGCCGGCGCGATGGGCCAGACCCAGTTCATGCCGTCGAGCTTCTTGAAATACGCCGTCGACTTCGAGGGCCATGGCCGAAGGGACATCTGGACCAGCGCACCCGACGCGATCGGCTCGACCGCCAACTACCTCAGGGAGCATGGCTGGCGGCCGGACGAACCCTGGGGCTTCGAAGTCGCCTTGCCGCAGGATTTCACGCTGCGCGCCGCCGATTTCCTGGATTACGCGCCGTTCCGCGCCTTCGCTCGCCGCGGCGTGGCGCGCGCCGACGGCCGCCCCCTGCCGGATGCCGGCGAGGCGCAACTGCTCATCCCGGCCGGGCTCAAG
>DATGLU010000767.1:0-3456 GCA_035294045.1 Roseiarcus sp.
CGGGGCAAGGCCCCCGCCGCGAGAACGCCGCGCGACACGGCCTCGACGAGATCGGGCATCAGGCGGTGGCAATTGTTGAAGCCGGACGGCGTCATCGCAATGCCGACCACCGGCTTGTCGAGAAGCGCGCGCGAGACGCCCATCGAGCGCGCGAAAGAGCGGCGCAGGAAGCGGGCGAAATCGCGGTCGCCGTAATCGGTGAGGCCTCCGTCGAGGCCGGGCGGCTTGCTCATTGCGAGATCCGGGAATCTTGAATGCGTACAGTGTCGCGCGGCGGCAGGAAAGCAGCAACACGCGCTGGCCGCGTCCGCCGCGCAAAAGCCATTTTCGCCCGCTCACATTTTAGAAGCAGTCTAAACAGAACTGCGATTCTCGACGGCCGCTTGACGCCGCGCCTTCAAACTTCCTGCGGGGAACGATGATCGAAGAACGACCGATCCGCTACGACGCGACGACAATCGCCCTTCATTGGGCGACAGCGCTTTCCGTAATTGCGCTCTGGATCATCGGTCAAACGGCAGACATGCTGCCGCACAAAATCGCCGACGGGTTCGTTTGGCCGGCCCATGTGGTCTGGGGCTTCGCGCTGGTCGCGATCGTCGCTTGGCGCGTCCTCTGGCGCATGGGCGGCGGCGCCGGTCTGCCAGCCGCTGAGCCGGCTTTCCTCCACGCGATCGCCAAGGCGAGCCATTACCTGCTCTACGCGTTGCTGGCGGCCGTGCTGCTGCTCGGCGTGGTCAACGCTTTCGTGCGCGGCTACGATCTCTTCGGCCTGTTCAGCCTGCCGCAGATCGGCGACAAAGCGTGGCGGCGACCAATCACGCATTGGCACGAACTCGCCGCCAACGCGCTCCTCATCGTCGCGCTGCTGCACGCCGCGGCCGCTTTGGCCCATCACTACCTCTTGAAGGACGGCGTGCTTCGCCGCATGCTGCCGGCCGCCGCAGAACGGATTTGACCGGCCAAAGCTTTTACGGCCGCGCCAAGTCCAGCGCCTCGCGCCCGCTCATCGGCCGGCCGGGCGGCCAGGCGTGGAAATCGGCCTTGGTCGCAAGCGCCTCGTCGAGGCGCTTGATATAGGCGTCGCGGGAAATCTCGACCGCGCCGAGGCTGGCGAGGTGCGGCGTGACGAATTGCGTGTCGAGCAGCTTGAAGCCGGCAAAGCGCAGGCGCGCGACGAGGTGAACCAGCGCGACTTTCGAGGCGTCGCGGGCGCTATGGAACATGCTCTCGCCGAAAAAGGCGGCGCCGAGCGACACGCCATAGAGTCCGCCGACCAGGCCGCCCTGCGCGAAAACCTCGACCGAATGCGCCCGCTTCTGCGCGAAAAGCGCGCCGTAGAGCCGGCGGATATCGGCGTTGATCCAGGTCTTGTCGCGGCCGGCGCAGGCCGCCATCACCGCGTCGAACGCGCTGTCGACCCGGACATCGAAACGGTCGGACCGGACAGTCTTAGCGAGGCTCTTGGAGACGGTCAGACGGTCGAGCGGGAAAATTCCCCGCTCCTTCGGATCGACCCAGAACAGAGTCGATGAATCCGCGCTTTCGGCCATCGGAAACAGGCCGATCGAATAGGCCCTGAGCAGAATATCGGGCGTGATTTCAAAACGCTCGCTCGGACGCGCCATGCCGGCGACAGTGCGGCGGCGCGCCGCCGCCGTCAAGCAAGCGGCGGCTCCGGACAGGGGCGAAGATTGCCTTTCCGTCCGTCCTGATGAAGATGAGCGCGTCAAAGCGCCGGCCGGCGGTCAAGCCGGGAGAGGATGAGAAAAATGAGCGACCAGGAACCCGGATTCTCCACCCTCGCGATCCATGCCGGGGCGCGGCCGGATCCGACCACCGGCGCCCGGGCGACGCCGATCTACCAGACGACCTCCTTCGTCTTCGACGATGTCGATCACGCCGCCTCTCTGTTCGGCCTGCAGACATTCGGCAACATCTATACGCGCATCACCAACCCGACCAGCGCGGTGCTCGAGGAGCGCGTCGCCGCGTTAGAAGGCGGGCCGGCCGCCCTCGCCGTGGCGTCGGGCCATGCGGCGCAGGTCCTCGTCTTCCATTCGCTGATGCAGCCGGGCGACGAATTCGTCGCCTCCACCAAGCTCTATGGCGGCTCGATCAACCAGTTCACTCACGCTTTCAAGAATTTCGACTGGCGGGTCAAATGGGCCGATCCCGACGATACCGACTCCTTCCGCCGCGCGCTCAGCGACAAGACCAAGGCGATCTTCATCGAATCGATCGCCAATCCGGGCGGCGTCATCACCGATATCGAAGCGGTCGCCGCGATCGCCAAGAGCGCCAACGTGCCGCTGATCGTCGACAACACGCTGGCGAGCCCCTATCTCATCCGGCCTTTCGCCCATGGCGCCGACATCGTCGTCCATTCAGCGACCAAGTTCCTCGGCGGCCATGGCAACTCGATCGCCGGCGTGATCGTAGACGGCGGCTCGTTCAATTGGGCCGGCGACAAGCGCTATCCGATGCTATCGGCGCCGCGGCCGGAATATGGCGGCATGATCCTCTCCGAGACGTTCGGCAATTTCGCCTTCGCCATCGCCTGCCGCGTGCTGGGCTTGCGCGACATCGGCGCGGCGATCTCGCCGTTCAACTCGTTCCTGGTCCTGACCGGCATCGAGACGCTGTCCTTGCGCATGCAGCGCCACAGCGACAACGCTCTTCGCGTCGCCCAGCATTTGAAGGAGCACGACGCCGTGAGTTGGGTCTCTTATGCCGGCCTGCCCGGCGACAAGTACCACGACCTCGCCCGCAAATATTGCCCGAAAGGCGCCGGCGGCGTCATGACGTTCGGCGTCAAGGGCGGATACGACGCCGGCGTGTCGCTGGTCCGGAACCTCAAGCTCTTCTCGCATCTCGCCAATATCGGCGACACCCGCTCGCTGGTGATCCATCCCGCCTCGACCACCCATCGCCAGCTCACCGACGCGCAGAAGACGGCGGCCGGCGCCGGGCCGGAAGTGGTGCGCCTCTCGATCGGGCTCGAAGACGCCGCGGATTTGATCGCGGATCTGGACGAAGCGCTCAAGCCGGAGTGAGAGGTAATCATTTCTACCGGTACGCGTCCAACCGACAATGACTGGATTTGAAGGTGGCGGTAGAATTTGAGTGCATTACTATCGTACCAAAAACTAAAGAATACCATATGGTTTGTGAGGGGAGAGGAATGCAGGTGCTGTCAAAGCAACTATGTTCCGTTCGGATAGTGCGCCATTCCGGGTATAGAGATCGATGGAGGAGATATAGAATTTACGCCAACGGGGCGGAAATGGGCACCATCGCTCGCGACAGCATCCTAGACATCAAGGTTCCGTGTGGCCAAGTTACCATCGAAGCGCGAATCGACTGGGGGAGAAGCCTCCCTTTGACGATCGAAGCTATGCCAAATCGGAACGTTGAAATTGAGGTATTTAATAATCCGAAACATGTCTTAGCCCT
>DATGLU010000768.1:0-7982 GCA_035294045.1 Roseiarcus sp.
GGCGGCGGCGCGCCATATTTGATCGCGTTCTCGACGAGATTCTCGGCCACCCGGACGAGTTCGTCGCGATCGCCGGTCACGATCACGGGACGATCGGCGGCGACGTTGAGCTCGACCCCCATGTCTCGCGCCAGCGGCGCCAGCGTATCGGCGACGTGGCGCGCGATCAGCGCGAGATCCACCGGCGTTTCCGGCCGCACATGCTGGTTCTGCTCGATGCGCGACAGCGAGAGCAGATCGTCGATCAGCCGGGCCATGCGCCGAGCCTGCTCGCGCATGATGGCGAGGAATTTTTCCCGCGCCTTCTCGTCCTCGCGCGCCGGCCCTTGCAACGTCTCGATGAAGCCGAGCAGGGAGGCGAGCGGCGTGCGCAACTCATGGCTGGCGTTGGCGATGAAATCGACGCGCATGCGCTCCACTTTGCGCGCTTCGGTCAGATCGCTGAGCGTGATCAGCACAGCGCCGACCGCGCCGCCGCGCGCGATCAAAGGCGCCATATGCACATCGAAGAGGCGCTCGACCGGCACGCGCTCGCTCCATGAGACCGTCTCGGCGGCGCCTTGGGCGAGGACCCGCCGCAAGCCGTCAAGCACGTCGGGCGCGCGCAGAGCGAGCACCAGCGACTCGCCGATTTTCGCGGCGGGCAGCAAAACCTGAGCCGGCGCGTTGGCGGCGATAAGGCGCAGATCGTTGCCGACCACCACGGCGGGCCCAGGCATGGCGCCGATGAGATCGGCGCAAAATTGCGATCTTACCTCCGCCGTGAGTTCGGAAAGGCTGATATCGCTCATCGCCCGCGCGTCCAGAGTCGATCGGAAGCGGACGGAGCGCGGCAAAGGGGCGCCGCTTTCACTCTTCGTCCGCTCCGCTCGACTTTTCGATCGCCTCGCGCAGCGAGCGCCAGCGCCGGCCTGCTTCGTGCGCGCCGAGCAAGGCCATGGCGAGGATGAACGGCGTCAAATAATAGATCGCCCGGAACAGCAGCAGCGAGGCGAGGACCGAGCCGCTTTCGGCGGGCACGGTCTTCAGCATCGTGGCTTCGAACACGCCGAGCCCGCCCGGCGCATGGCTCGCGATGCCGAGCATGCAGGCGAAGGAATAAAGCGCGCCGAACGTCACGAAGGCGAGGCCATGTCCTTTCGGCAGGAGGATGTAGAGCGCGCCGGCGGCGGAGCAGACGTCGATTACGCCAAGCGCCGTTTGCCCGAGCGTCAGCAACGGCCCGGGCAGCCGGACGCGAAAGAGGATCGGCTTGACGCCGCGCTGGCTGACAAAAGCGAGATAGGCGGCGAGCAGCGCCAGAACGCCGAGCCCGAATATCTGGTTGATGGCGATGTGGAAATGATTGATCTCGCTGATCGCCGGCGCCTCGCTGACGAGGCCGACGCCGACCACCAAGCCCATGCCGAGCCAGAAGGTGATGCCGGCGATGAGGGTGAGACTCGCCACTTTCCCCGCCGAGAGGCCGGCGGGTCCGTAAATCCAGTAGCGGACCGCCCCGGCGGTGATCAGCGGGAAGCCCAGCGTGAAGGAGATTGCGTAGCTGGCGAAGGAGGCGAGCGCGGTCAGCCGATAGGGCGTCTTGGCGCGCAAATGGCGCAGCGCCAGCGCATCGTAGCCGGTCAAGGCGAGGTAGCTCAAGCCGGCCAAGAGGAAGGCGCCGGCGATCTGGTCGCCACCGGTGCCGGCGATCGCCGCCCTGAATTGCCTGACGTCGATCCCGAGAAGGGCGCGCGCGAAGAAGAAGAGCGAGACGGCGACGATGATCAGGCTGGCGGCGACGCCGAGCCGATGCAGCAGCGCCTGCCGGCCTTCGAGGGCGGCGACGAGCCGTTCGAGCCGTTGCGTCGCGGCTGCGGTTTTTCCCATCCGAAGCGCGCGTTTTTCCGTTGTTCTCGCCATGCGCCTCCTGATGCGGGTTTCCTGGCCCGGCGCGTATATGGCGGGACAGGACCGGACGGGCAAGCCGGGCTTGGGGTCGCCGACGAGGCGCCGCTGCCGCTCTATTTCGCCGCCTCGCTCCCTTTGGCCATCGCCCCGAGGACGGCGAGCGCCGCCAAAGCCGCCGAGATCAGCGCGTTCCAGCCGGCGAGCGACAGGCCGAGAATGCGCAACTGGACTTCGTCGCAGGCGACGACTTTGGCGTGCTGCAATGTTTTCAAAAGGTCGGCCGCGTTCTGCGGCCCGGCGATGACGCCGGTGCAGCCAGCCGGGCCGGGCCAGAAGCGCCATTCGACGCCGGCGTGATAGGCGCCGAGCACGGCGTTGGCGGCGAAAATCAAGGCGAGGCCGATCATGCCGGCGGCGACAATCCCGCGCGCCCGGCCGGTCGAGGCGTAGGCGAGCAGCGCCGCGATCGGCACGCCGCCGTAATAAGCGTAGCGCTGCTTGAGGCAGAGCTCGCATGGCTCGTATCCGAAGGCCTGGAATATCCACGCGCCGGCGATCGTCGCGGCGGCGATGAGAAGGATGACGATGGCGATGTTGAATCGCGGATTGGCGGGAAGCGCGCCGACGCCGGTCATTAAAACACTCGCGCTGCGATCCAGAATCCGGCCACGATGGTGACCGCGATAACGCCCATGAATAGAGCAAAATGACGCTCCAAAGCCAGCCGGAGCGGATCGCCGAACAGATTGAGCGCGCCGGCCAGGATGAAAAAGCGCGCGCCGCGGGTGAGGATGGAAAGCAGGACGAAGGCCGCGAAATTATAGCCGAGCAGTCCCGAAACGATGGTCACCAGCTTGTAGGGGATCGGCGTCAGGCCTTTCAGCAGGATGACCAGCGCGCCCCAGCGCGCGTAGATGTCCTTCAACTCGGCGACCCGCTGGCCATAGCCATAGACGTGAATCAGCCATTGGCCGATCGTGTCGAAGAGCAAAGCGCCGATCGCATAGCCAACGACGCCGCCGGCGACCGAGGCGATGGTGCAGATAAGCGCGTAGCGCCAGGCGCGCTCCGGCTTGGCGAGCGACATCGGCACCAGAATGATGTCCGGCGGGAGCGGGAAAAAGGAGCTTTCGGCGAAAGCGACGGCGGCGAGAGCGGCCGGCGCATGGGGACTTTCGGAAAGCGACAGGACCCAATGGTAAAGGCGCTTGAACATCGAATCCTTTAAAGGGCCTCGACAGGTTCGACGCTGATAGAGGAGCGGCGGCCTGCTGTCCATCGCGGCCATCGGCCAGGCCGAGGCGGCGCGCGGAGGCGTGTTGACCCTCGCCGCCCGCTCGCGATATAGGGCGGCCCCGAGCTTTTAGCTTGCCCCTGTGGCGGAACTGGTAGACGCGCTCGACTCAAAATCGAGTTCCGCAAGGAGTGCTGGTTCGATTCCGGCCAGGGGCACCATATCGCTTCGGGTTGCGATCGCCCTACGCGCCGCGGTGATTTTTGTTAGCTGGGGTCAGGTGAGACGAAGCTGCGCCGAAGATCGACCGTGCGCACGATCATCGCGCGGCGCGGGTCGAAGGGCAGGTCTTGAAAGCCCCAGCGGCCATAAAATCGACGAAGCTCGTCGTCGAGTGGATGAGTGATGACGCCGATGCTTCCGATTGTCTCGGCGGCATGCAACGCGGTTCTCAGCGCGAATTGGAGCAACGAGGCTGCATACCCTTGTCCTTGCCAGGCGCGGTCGACGGCGAGTTGGCCCAGTAACGTCGTCGGGAGCCGATCTGGCTTGTTGCGTTGCTGGGCCTTCGGAAGGTAGACGCGTTGGATCTCTGACGCGCTGAGGGTCACGAATCCAACGATCCTTCCCGTTCCGAGTTCTGCGATTATGTTGACCCGCGATACGCCTGAGACCTGATTGACCCAGGCGTGGCGGCGGGACCACGCGTTTAGTGACTCACGTCCACAGTCGAAAACAGCCCGATCGTCGTTTTCCACTAGCGGACGCGGCGGCGCGACCGCCGGCGCCTACTTTTCCCAGGCCGGCGTTCGTCGCGCCAACTCGGTCAGTGCGGGGAAGGTCTCAGCCGGTCGCTTCGCCCAGGCTTCGAACGCCTCCCAATCTTTTGCAGGAATGGCGACAATCGCGCGGTTGAGCACGTCCATTTCAGCCGCTTCCAAAGCTTTGCGGCGCATGAAATCGCTGACATTCGTGTGAGCGAGATCGGCGGCGGCCTCGAGAATCGCCCGCTGGGATTCGTTGACGCGGATGCTCACGATCGTCGTGACTACTTCACTCATGTGTATGACGATAGCATACACAAGCGCCAAAATTCAACGAAAACATGCAGGCGGACCCTTGGCGCTACCCTTTGTTGGCCTCGTCGGAGGGAACTGCCGCCTCGTCCCGCCAGGGCCGCAGCGGCTCGGGGATGCGGAAATCGGCGGGCGGCTGGAAGTCCGACGCCGCGCCGCGCATTGCTTCGATCGGACGCGGAAAGCCGCTGCGGTCGGAATAGTCGTACGTTCCGCGCGGCGGCAATCGCTTGTCGGCGGTCAGGCTCTGCGCGCACATCAGATCGAGCACGGTCACGCCGGCGACAGCTGCGGTCGCGACGCCAAGCGCGCCAGCCTGGC
The DNA here is from genome assembly GCA_035294045.1 of Roseiarcus sp. Taxonomy (GTDB): domain Bacteria; phylum Pseudomonadota; class Alphaproteobacteria; order Rhizobiales; family Beijerinckiaceae; genus Roseiarcus. Next base: position 4,522 of record DATGLU010000768.1, read on the forward strand.
CGTTGCTGGATTTGAATCCCGTCGCGAGCGTCGCGAGATCAAGCGCGTCGCCGCCGACGCGCCCCCAAATCCACGGCGTCGGATCATGGCTCATCAGGATCGCCATGCCGGTCGCCGCCTCGCGGACGCCATAGGCCCGGATCAAAGGCTCGCGGCCTTCCAGGCCGATTGCGCGACAAAGCCGCCGCGAGCCAAAAAGTTCGGCGAGGCCGAGCCCAAGCGAGAACCATCCGAGGCCTTTGGCGAGCGCCTCGGCGCCTGAATGCGCGCCGCGGCCTGTCGCGCCGCGAGGGGCGTGAACAGTTTGAGGGAGGGTCATGGAGTCATCACCACCTTGATGCAGCCGTCCTGTTTGTCGCGGAAGGTCCGGTACATTTCCGGACCCTGATCAAGCCGGACGCGATGCGTGATCACGAAGGACGGGTCGATCTGGCCCTCTTCGATGCGGCGCAAGAGATCGTCGGACCAGCGATTGACATGCGTCTGGCCGGTACGAACGGTGAGGCCCTTGTTCATCAGCGCGCCGAACGGCATTTTGTCGAGCAGCCCGCCATAGACGCCGGGCACGGAGAGAACGCCGGCCGGGCGGCACGCCATGATCATCTGCCGCAAGACGTGCGAGCGGTCCGTCTCCAGCATCATCGCCTGCTTGGCGCGGTCATAGACCGCGTCGATCGCGCCCAGCGCGTGGGCTTCGAGCCCGACCGCGTCGATGCATTTCTCCGGGCCTTTGCCGTCGGTCATGTCGTTGAGCTGGGCGATAACATCGTTGGTTTCGTCGAAATCGATCGTCTCCGCGCCGCCGGCTTCCGCCATCGACAGGCGCTCGGGGATATGATCGATCGCAATCACCCGCTTGGCGCCGAGCAGGATCGCGGAACGGATCGCCATCTGGCCGACCGGCCCGCAGCCCCAGACCGCCACGACATCGTCGGGCTGGATGTCGCACTGCACCGCGGCTTGCCACCCGGTCGGGAAAATATCGGAAAGGAACAGGACCTTCTCGCCCGGCACGCCGTCGGGTACCTTGATATGGGTCTTGTCGGCGAAGGGCACCCGCAAATATTCGGCTTGCCCGCCGGGATAGCCGCCGGTCAGATGGGTGTAGCCGAACAGGCCGGCCGTGCTATGGCCAAAAGCCGTGTCGCCCAGCGCCTTGTTGCGGTTGCTGCGCTCGCAAACCGAGAAATTGCCGCGCCGGCACTGCTCGCATTCGCCGCAGATGATCGTGAAGGGAATGACGACGCGGTCGCCGACCTTCAGCGCCTTGTTGTCCTTGCCGACCTCGACCACTTCGCCCATCGTCTCATGGCCCATAATATCGCCCGATTTCATCCCTGGCATGAAATGGTCGTAGAGATGGAGGTCGGAGCCGCAGATGGCGCAACTCGTCACCCTGACGATCGCGTCGCGGCCCTCCTCGATTTGCGGATCGGGGACGGATTCGCATCGGATGTCGGTCGTTCCGCGCCAGACGAGCGCCTTCATGGGAGAGCCTCCGCGGCGCGCCCGAAGCGGGCCTCGCCGCAGCCTAAACGACGCGCGCTTTCATTCGTTTCATCGCCGGACGAGCAAATTCGGCAGCCAAGCGCTCCCGGCGCGCCGGGCAAATCAGCCGATAGAGGTAGGCGGCTGCGCCGAGCCTCGCGCGCGCCGCATTGCGGTCCAATCAAGTTTGTAAATTCTGTCAGTCTGTTGCAAGATTGGTCGATTTCGAAGGTCGAGTCGTTGTCGTAGAACGATCGGCTGTTCGACATCGAGGCTGCGGCGGCTGAGGCGGGCGTCGTCGGCGTCCCGCTCGCAAACCTGAAACTCGATTCGCTAACCGTCGGCCCCGTCCTTGAACAAGCCCTTTTCCCATTTCACCACGGCCGCCGGCGGCGACGAGACAGCCGCGCTTCTTGCGAAATTCCGTCATGTCGAGACCTGGGTCTTCGATCTCGACAACACGCTCTATCCGCCGGACAGCGACCTCTGGCCAATGATCGACCAGCGCATTTCGCTGTTCGTGATGGACATGTTCGGGCTCGACGGCCTCTCGGCGCGGGCGTTGCAGAAGTATTACTACCATCGCTATGGGACGACGCTGCGCGGTCTCATCGAAGAGCACGCGGTCGGGCCGGACGAATTCCTCGCCTTCGTGCACGAAATCGATCGTTCGTCGCTTGCGCCCAATCCGCCGCTCGCCAAGGAAATCGCCGCTCTCCCGGGCCGCAAGCTGATCCTGACCAATGGGTCGCGCGACCATGCGCTGCGCACCGCCGCGCAACTCGGCCTCAGCGCCCTGTTCGAAGACGCATTCGACATCGTCGCCGCCAATATGGTGCCGAAGCCGGCGCCGGAGGCCTACGACGCCTTTTTCAAGAAATACGGCGTCGAGCCGGCCCGGGCCGCCATGTTCGAGGATATCGCCCGCAATCTGATCGTGCCGCACGCGCGCGGCATGACGACGGTGCTCGTTCGGCCCCGCGCCGACCAGATCGATTACCGCGAGGCGCAGGATCGGCGCGACGAGGATTCGCCGGCGGTCGACTTCGCCACCAGCGAGCTCGCCGGCTTCCTGCAAAGGGTGAATTTGGAGCTCAAGCTGGCGGCGGAAGACCCTCGCCCCGCGCAGCGGGGAGAGGGTGGCGCGCGAAGCGCGCCGGGTGAGGGGCCGCGCTGAATCTGGGGATTGGCGATTCACAAGGCGCGTACCTTTCCAATCTGCGGTCGGTGAAGGGCTCGTACCTTGCGAGGCCTGCGCCGCCCCTCATCCGGCGCTTCGCGCCACCTTCTCCCCGCAACGCGGGGAGAAGGGATTTATTCGCCCTCGCTGCGGCGGTTGGCCAGCGCCACGGCCAGGGTGATCGCCAGGCAGAACGTCGCCGACAGCGAGCGGAAGGCGCCGAAATCGCTCTCCGCCACTTCGAACCGCGCCTTGGCGAGGCCGGCGAGCGGCGACAGGGGGCTGTCGGTGATGACCACGCACGGCACGGCGCGGGCAGCGGCTTGGCGGGTCAGTTCGACGGTGAACGGCGTATAGGGCGCGAAGCTGATCGCGATCAGCGCGTCATCGCGCCCGGCATGGGCGAGCTGCTCGGCGCCGAGGCTGCCGACATTGTCGATCAGCGCCGCGCCGACGCCGAGCTTGGCGAGGGCGTAGGCAAGGTAATGCGCGACCGGGAAGGCCCGACGCTGGCCGAGCAGATAGATCGTGCGCGCGCCGGCCAAGGTCTCGATGGCGTGGTCGAGCGCTTCGCGCGTTACGCTTTCGCGCAGGCGCGCCAGCGAGGCGCTGGCCGAATCGGCGAAGCCGGCGAGCAGATGGGTCGGATCGCCGCTATCCATCGCCTTGTCGTGCAAAGCCATCATCCGCGCGGGATAATCCGGCCAGCGATTGCGCAAGCGCGAGCGGAAAATCTCCTGCAGGTCGGAGAAGCCGGAAAAGCCGATCGACTGGGCGAAGCGGACCAGGGTCG
>DATGLU010000769.1:0-6811 GCA_035294045.1 Roseiarcus sp.
CTCTGCTACTGCCGGAACGTGTTGCAGGAATCGACCTGGCCGGTATTCAGCCCGGTTTGCAGCCATTTCTGACGCGCCGCCGACGAGCCGTGGGTGAAGCTGTCCGGCACGGCGTAGCCGCGCGAAGCGGTCTGCAGCCGGTCGTCGCCGATCGCCTGCGCCGTCGCCAGCGCCTTCTCGACATCGCCTGGATCGAGGATGCGGTACTCCTTGTTGGCGTTGTAGGCCCAGACGCCGGCGAGGCAATCGGCCATCAATTCGACGCGCACCGAGAGCGCGTTGGCTTGCGTGCGGTTCATCTGCGCCTTGGCCTCGTCGACCTTGGCGAGAAGGCCGAGCTGGTCCTGCACGTGATGGCCGATCTCGTGGGCGATGACATAGGCATAGGCGAAGTCGCCGCCGCCGCCATATTTCGCCCGCATATCGTTGAAGAACGACATGTCGAGATAGACCTTCTTGTCGTTCGGGCAATAGAACGGCCCCATCGCCGCCTGCGCCTGGCCGCAGCCCGAGCGAGTCGCGCCGCTATAGAGGACGAGCTTCGGCGGAATATATTGAACGCCCTTCTGCTCGGGCAGGATTTTCGTCCAGACATCCTCCGTCTGAGCGAGGATTTTCGCGACGAAGCGGCGCATCGGATCGTTTTGCGCCACCGTCTGGCTCGGGACCGGCGCCGGCGCGTGATGGGCGACGCCATTCCCTGAGCCGGTCAGGATTTCGGCGCCGCCGATCAGAAGGCGCGGATCGATGCCGGTGAAATAGCCGATCGCGGCGAGGATCACGATCGCCCCGATGCCGAGCCCGCCGCCCCCGCCGCCGATCGAGAAGCCGCCGCCCTCGCCGCGGCGATCCTCGATATTCGCCGATTCACGGGATTGCTCCCATTCCATTGCCGTCTCCTCAAATCCCGCCGGCCGCTTTCGGCGCGTTCTAGCAAAGCGCACTGCGGCTGAGTAGGGCGGATTCTTCGCAAACGTTCCTTAACCGCGGCGCGCGTAGAGAAAGACGGGTTCAAGGGCGCATCCGGCCATGCTCGACAGTTTCGCGTTCGCTCGCTCCGACCCGCGCGGCTTGGCGGCGGCCCGATGAGCCGGGCCGAGGCGGCGATCGGCCTCGCCCCGGCGCCGATCGGGCGCCGCGCCAATCTGGCGGCGATGACCGCGTTCTGGCCGGCTCTGCTCGTTCTCGCTCTCGCAGTGGCGCGGCAAGCGAGCGACAGCCTTGTCGGCGACGTGTCTTGGCTGATCACGGCCGGCGAAGCGGTCCTCGACGGAAAAACGGCCTATGTCGATTTTCTCGAGACCAATCCGCCGGCGGCGATCTTCATCTACGTTCCGCCGATCCTGGCCGCGCGGCTTTCCGGGACGACGCCGGAATTCATGGTCGCGCTGTTCTGTTTCCTCGGCGCGGGGGGCAGCCTGGCGCTCAGCGCTCTGATCCTGCGCCGCTTTGCGCCGGAACAGAATGTGGCGGCCTTTGCCGGCGCGCTCGCCGTCCTCCTGCTGCTGCCGGCGCATGCTTTCGCCCAGCGCGAGCACATCGCGGTCATTTTGGGCTTGCCGTTCTTCGCCGTCCTGGCGGCGCGAGCCGGCGGCGCCGAGGTCGAGACGGCGTTGCGCGTCGCCGCCGGGATCGGCGCCGGAATCATGATGTCGATCAAGCCGCATTTCGCGCTGATGATCGCCGCCGCAGCGCCCTATTTCGTCTGGCGTATCGGCTGGCGGCGCGCCGCGGCGTCGCTGGAAGTCTATGTCGCGGCCGCGATCTGCGCGCTGCACGCCGCGGCGGCAATTCTCTTCTTCCCCGCTTATTTGGAGCGGATCGCGCCGCTCGTCGTCGCGACCTACCTTCCGGTACGCTATTCGTGGCTCGCGATGGCGAGCGGGGCCGCCTTCGCCGCATGGCTCGTTTCGGGCGCCTATCTGATTGCCGCGGCGCGCGAGAGGCTCCGCAACCCGCTAATCGCAACGCCTGCTTTGGTTTCCTGCGGCGCCATGCTGGCGTATTTTATTCAAGGCAAAGGCTGGTCGTACCAATTCTATCCAGCCATCGCCTTGATGGCGCTCGCCGTGACCATGACGATCGCCGGCGAGAATGTCGTGCGCCGCTTCGCGCCCGGCGCCATGGCGCTGGCGGCGATCCTCGCCGTCCTGGCGATCGCGCCCGGCGCGCGGCTGGGCCTGTCGCTCGTCATCGCGCCGATCGGCGTCCTGGCGATCGCCGCCCAAAATCTTCGGGCCGCCGGAAGACAGAAAAGCGGCAGCGCCGACATGGCGACGCTCGCGCTCGGCTTTGTCGCCGCGATCGTCTGGACCTGGCTCGGCGAACAAGATCGGCCCTTCAGCTTCGAAGCGAAAGCCGCGGCGCTCGCGCCGCACCCGAAAGTCGTCGCGATCACGCGGGATTTGAATGTCGGATTTCCCTTCGTGCGCCGTATCGGCGGGGTTTGGGCGCAGCGCACGAACATGCTTTGGATCACCGCCGGCGCGCGCTGGCGCATTCGGCAAAGCGGCGGCGATCCCCAGATGATCGCGGCAATGCAGCCCTATTTGACGCTCGACCGGGACATGCTGGTCGAGGACATTCGGCGCAATCGCCCGGACATCGTCCTGATCAGCGACCGGCTCGACAATTACAGCGACTGGGCTTTCGCCGATCCGCTGATCGCCGCCGCTCTCAAAGATTACCGCTTCTACGCCGCCGACGGACCAAAGGGCCGCGAAACGTTTCTCTACGCGCGTAGCGACTTGCTTCCGCCCGGTTTGAAACTGCAGCCGAGCCTTGCCCCGAAGTGACGCCTTGGAGACGCGGCCGCTCGCCGCGTCCGCCGCGCTCGCCGAGCGCGGCTACATCTCGTCGCGTCCGAAATCAGCCGATCTTGCCTCTACCAATTCGTAGATGTCGTAGAAATCCGCCTTTGCTGGGATATGAGCGATCAAGCGATAGGAACGCGATAGCGCCGCGTCGACCAGCTTCCAGCTTTCCGGCCGTTCATATCGATAGCGCATGCGCGCCGACGCCACGATGTAGCGCGGCTCGGCGGCGAGCGCCTCGGCAAGGCGAGCCAAGCCAGCGCCCGGAAAGTCACAGAGCGTATGCTCCCAGTGGAAATAGGCCGTCGGCGGAGCGAGGCCCGTCGCCACATAGAGGCTGAGGCCATGACCGGCCACAAACAACTTGTCTTGCGGCGACGGATCGGTCGCCCTGATCGCCTGCGCAGCCGTCGCAATCGCCTCTGAGTCCTGGACCCTATCGAGATCGGGTTTCCAAACGAGCAGGACCGATGCAACGGTGAGGACGGCGACAGCGACCGTCCGGAGCGGAGCGCCGATGCGCTTCAGCTCGGGGACGGCCAACACGATTACGGCATTCGCCAACAAAGCGAGCGGCGCGAAGGCTGGCGCGAGATACGCCCTGAACAAAGCGTGCTGCGCCCAAGCGGAGAGGATCGCCGCGGCCGACCAGAGGAACAAGGCGTCAATTGGGGCGTCCGGCGCCGCGGCGAGGATGACACGGCGGCGAAGAAAAGCGAGACAGGCGAGGACAAGCAACGGCTCGATCGGCTTCGTCAGATAGACGAAGAAGCGCAATACGCCCTCAGCAAAGGACACTCTTTCGATCGCGCTGCCGGGCCTCAGCAAGGCGTTGGCGACCACGTCCTGCGCCAGCGCGCCGGCCGCGCCATGCGCGGCGAAGTAGAGAAGGATAACCAATGGCGCCAGGCAGGCCGCGCCAGCGAAGAGCCATGCGGTCTTCATGCGCTGCCGCCCGGCGTCCGGCGCGCGCCAAAAGACCGCCAAAAGCGCGACGCCTTCGAACGCCGCGGTCTGCTTGATTGTCGAAGCGAGCCCGATCGACAAGCCGGCAAGCAAAGCTCGCCGCGCAATCGGCAGCGGCGACAAAGCGGCGAGAAAGGCGAGAATCGTGAACGCGCCGAGCGGCGGATAGGCGCTGTTATTCGTCACGAAAAGAGAGAGGAACGGATAGAGAAGCGCGCTCGCGACGCCGATCGCGTCCGAACCCAAGCGGCGGCCGAGAAAATAGAGAGCCGTCGCCGCGACGGCGTCGAAGGCGATCGAGACGGCGTGGATCGTCTGCAGGCCGACGCCGAGCGCGGATTCGGCGGCGACGAGAATGGCGAAAAGGCCAGGCGGCTTGATGTCGAACGCGCCGATATAGGGCAGAACCCCCTGAGACCAAAGATGGGCGATTTCCAGGAAGAACGCGTCGTCCGAACCTTCCACGGCGCGAAACGGGACATGGAGCGCCCATGTCCAGGCCAGCATGGCGCAAAAGATCGGCAGGACCGCGATTCCGCGGCGCGAGAGAAGCCGGCGCCCGAAAGGTTCCGCCGGCCGAACGTGCTGGTGGGAAAGCGCAGTCATTCTCGACCGGGCGGAATTGGCGATCGCTCTCCATAAGCCGGCGCCGCTTACCAGAGCCTTATCGGTTTCGCCGAAAGACGGCGCAGGTTCGCGGCTTCCCGCAAAAGTTCCTTAACCGCGTTTGGCCTAAAAGAAGGATCAAGAACGCGCGCGCGGTCCAACCCTTCGCGCCGACCAGAGCCTTTCAATGTTCGGCTTTCGCGCCGCCCCGGCCCGCGAACCAGCGCCCGATGCGAGCGCGCGATGAGCGAGCGCGCCGCCCCGATCGCCAAGACCTTTGCGCTGCAAGCGCCCGCGCGCGGCGAGGAGCAAAGCCGTTTGCGGCGCGCCGGCTGGACGATCGCCGCGGTGTTCGTCTTGTCCGCGGCCGCGCAAGCCCTGTTCGCTCCGTCGAGCGACGTCTCCTGGCTGATCACCTTTTGCGAAAAGGTTCTCGCCGGCGAAAGGCCTTATATCGATGTCATCGAGAGCAATCCGCCGGCGGCGTTTCTCGTCTATATGCCGGCGGTTTTTGCAGCGGAGATCACGAGCCTGCCGGCCGAGCTCCTGGTCGCGGTCTCGGTCTTTGTCGCCATCGCCGGGAGCCTTGCTCTCTGCGCGCTGATTCTCATTCGCGCCGGGATCGCGGCGCGCCTTGGCGCGCCGGGATTGGCCATCGCCGCGGCTGTTCTCGCGCTGCTGCCCGGCCGGCAATTCGCGGAGCGCGAGCATATCGCGCTGATCGCCGGCCTGCCGCTGCTGGCGGCGCTGACCGCGCGCGCTTCCGGCGCGAAAGTCGAAGCGCCCCTCGCTTTGCTGGTCGGCCTTGGCGGCGCGCTGATGGCGTCGATCAAGCCGCATTTCGCTTTGATCGTCCTTGCCGTTCTACCCTACCTTGTCAGGCGCATCGGCTTGACCGGCCTCTTGCGAGCGAGCGAACTCTATGTCGCGGCGGCGGCCGCCGCATTGGGACTCGCTCTGACCGCCGTCTTCTTCCCTGCCTATCTCGATAAAATCGTCCCGCTCGCCACGCTCGTTTACGTGCCGGTTCGTACTCCCCTGCTCGGCCTTGCGCTCAATCAGGGATTCTTGTGCTGGGCGACGCTCGGCGTGACGCTGCTCTTGCTCGCGCGCGGCCGGATCAGCGATTGTGTGGTCGCCGCGCCGGCGCTTGGCTCAATCGGCGCCGCCGCCGCCTTCCTGATCCAGGGCAAGGGCTGGCCATACCACCTCTACCCCGCCATCGCGCTGATGGCGCTCGCGCTCGGCGCTTGCATGGCCGAACCGACGAGCGATTTTCGCCGGCGCGCCACGGCCGCAGCGATCGGCGCGAGCGGCTTCATCTTCGCTTTCGTCTATTTCTCTCATCCGCCACGCGAGGACGAGGCGCCGCTGGAGCGGCTCGTCGCCGCCCTCGCGCCTCACCCGAAAGTGCTGACGATCGGACCGGACATCGCGCTCGGCTTCCCGCTGACGCGCAACGTCTCAGGGACATGGGTCGGCGCGCCGATGGGGTTATGGATCACCGCGTCGATCGACTATTTGACGCGCAAGAGCGCGCCGGACGAGGCGAGGCGCCGCCGCTACGAAGCTTATCTGCGCTTCGATCGCGAGAGGCTCGTCGCCGAGATCGCGACCAAAAAGCCCGACGCCATCCTGGTCGAGAACGCCAAGTGGCGGGACTGGGCCTTCGCCCATCCGGACGTCGCCGCCGCGCTCGCCGACTATGCGCCGGTCGGCGCGGTCGGCGAGGCGACGGTCTACGGGCGAAAGCTCGGCCTTAAGCCGACGCAATAGCGCTCAGTAGCGATAGTGCTCGGCCTTGAACGGGCCGGTCGGCGGCACGCCGATATAGGCCGATTGCTTCTCGGTGAGCGCGGTCAGCTTGGCGCCGATCTTGGCGAGATGCAGAGCCGCGACCTTCTCGTCGAGATGCTTGGGCAGCGTATAGACCTTCTTCTGGTACTGGCCCTTTTTGGTGAAGAGCTCGATCTGCGCCAGCGTCTGATTGGTGAAGGAGGCGGACATCACGAAAGAGGGATGGCCGGTGGCGTTGCCGAGATTGACGAGCCGTCCCTCCGACAGAAGGATGATGCGCTTGCCGTCTGGAAACTCGACCTCGTCGACCTGCGGCTTGACGTTGTGCCACTTGTAATTGCGCAGCGCGTTGACCTGAATTTCCGAGTCGAAATGGCCGATATTGCAGACAATCGCGCGGTCATGCATCGCCCGCATATGGTCGAGCGTGATCACGTCGACATTGCCGGTGGCGGTGACGAAAATGTCGGCGCGCGGCGCGGCGTCGTCCATCGTCGTCACCTCGTAGCCTTCCATCGCCGCCTGCAGCGCGCAGATCGGATCGATCTCGGCGATCATCACCCGGCAGCCGGCATTGCGTAAGGAGGCGGCCGAGCCCTTGCCGACATCGCCGAAGCCGGCGACCATCG
>DATGLU010000770.1:0-9566 GCA_035294045.1 Roseiarcus sp.
CCCGATCGCCGTCAACCCGCCATGGCGCCATCAAAGTACTGCGAAAACCATATCCGTTCGCGAGGCGCCATGGCGGGTGCTTCGCTTGCGCTTCGCCCCTTCGGGTGACTGCGATCGCTCGGCGTGGCTATTGGCGACCAAGACGTTTTGGTTGCAAAAGGCCATCGAGGCGGGCGCGGGTCAAGGCTCGCGAAGCGAAGCGTAGCGACCGGCGAAGCCGGCCTGGCCTTGAGGCGCGCCTGCCTCGATGGCAGCGCGGCGTTTGGGATTTGCTTTCTTGAGCGTGCTCGATTTCTAAAGTCTCGACAATCAGAAACCGGCGAAGAACTCTCGATATCGTCTTGTTTTGCGAGGACCGCGCTCGTGGCGGTCCGATTTTATCATCGTTTCCCCGGACAGCCTGCGCAAAGCGGGGAGAAGGGGCGCGAAGCGCCGGATGAGAGGCTGCGCTGGACTCGGAGGTATGCGCCTCGTGAGTTGCTAGCTCCCTCCGGATGTGACGAACGATTCAGCTACCTTCAAGATCGCGGCGCCACGCCGTCGGGAGCCGGGCATGGTCGTTTTCTGACTCTCGGCGGTCAGAAGCGACGAAGATCTCCCTCTCGCAAACTCGCCTTCGTGACAATTCTATTCACGTCTATTCACGCCCTTCCGCCATCGCCTGGAAGGCCGCGATCCGCGGCGCGATCTGCGCGCGGAAGCGCGAACCATTGAAGACGCCGTAATGGCCGACATCCTTTTGCAGGTGATGCAGCTTGCGATGGGCCGGAATGTTCACGCAGAGATCATGCGCGGCCTGCGTCTGGCCGACGCCGGAAATATCGTCGTTCTCGCCCTCGACCGTCATCAGCGCACAGGAGCGGATCGCGGCAAGATCGATCCTGTCGCCGCGATGAGTCATCTCGCCTTTCGGCAAGGCGTGTCGCACGAAGACGGTCTCGATCGTCTGCATGTAGTATTCGGCGGTCAGGTCCATCACCGCCATATACTCGTCGTAGAATTCGCGGTGCTTCTCGGCCGAATCGCCGTCGCCGCGAACAAGATGATTGAACATGTCGACATGCGCGTTGACATGGCGGTCGAGATTCATCGCCATGAAGCCGGAAAGCTGCAGGAAGCCCGGATAGACCAGCCGGCCGAAGCCGGGATAGGGAAAAGGGACTGTGTAGAGGCAATTTCGGCGAAACCATTCGACGCCGCGGCGCTCGGCGAGGAGATTGACCGCGGTCGGGCTCCGCCGCGTGTCGATTGGCCCGCCCATGAGCGTCATCGAGGCCGGCGTCGCGGGATCGCCCTCCGCCTCCATCAAGGCGACGGCGGCGATCAGCGGCACGGCCGGTTGGCAGACGCCGATCGTATGGACGCGCGGGCCGAGCGCGGCCAGCATGTCGCGCAGATAGTCGATATAATCGTCGAGATCGAAGCCGCCGGCCGCCAACGGCGCCATGCGCGCATCGGCCCAGTCGGTGATATAGACGTCGTGGGTCGGTAAAAAGGTTTCGACCGTGCCGCGCAGCAAGGTCGCGTAATGGCCGGACATCGGCGCGACGAGCAGCAATTTGGGCTGCGGCGTGGCGAGAGCAAGGCCGACGCGCTCGAAATGCAGCAAGCGGCAGAAGGGCCGCTCCCAGACCACGCGTTCGGCGATGGCGACAATCTCGCCGGCGACCGTCGTTTGCTTCAGCCCGAAGGCCGGCTTGGCGTAGCGGCGGGTGGCGCGCTCGAACATTTCCGCGCCGGCGGCAATGTTCTTGGCGAAAGGCGTGGCCGATAAGGGACTGAGAGGGTTGGCGAAAAGGAACCGGCTGGCGTCAGAGAAAAGGCGGGCGGGCGTCAGCGCCGCAAAGGCCATTTCATACATCTGGTAGGAGAAGTCTCTGAACATCTAAGCCTCGCGGCGGCCGCGCCAATTCTCCAACTAGAATGCCACCCTTAAAGTTCGCACTTAAACGAATCAACCGCGCCAAAAGGCTAAGACGCGCCACTTCCTGAGAAATCTGTTGGAAACAAGCTTAACGGGGCGTGAATGGCGCCATCGGGCGGCCATTCCCCTGCCGCCGCTGCGCCTTATTCGCCCATCTGGAGCAAGGAGCCGGCTCGGCGCGCGCTGTCGAGCAGGGCGAGGAAAGCGACGGCGCCGAACGCGAGCAAAAAGGCGTTGATGCCCAAGCCTTCGAACATCAGGTCGGCGCGGAAGGCGTGGGCGACGAGCAAGGCGCGCAAGCCCTCGAAGACATAGGTCGGCGGCAGGCTCCAGGCGACCCATTGCAGCCAATGCGGCAGCGTCGCCACCGGATAGTAGACGCAGGCGAAGGGCATCACGAAGAAAAGGATCGACCAGGCGATCGATTCGGCCCCCATGCCGTTGCGCAGGACGAGGCCGGAGACGAACAGCCCGATCGCCCAGCTCGTCAGGACCAGATTGGCGAAGAAGGCGGCGACGGCGAGACCGAGCCCCCAGAGATTGAAGCCGAAGAACAGGAAGGCGAGCCCGGTCACCGGCAGGATGCCGATGGCGAGGCGGATCAAGCTCATCGCCATCAAGGCGGCGACGAATTCGAAGGGCCGCAACGGGCTCATCAAGAGATTGGCCATGTTGCGCGACCACATCTCTTCGAGAAAGGACAGCGAGAAGCCGAGCTGGGCGCGGAACAGGCTGTCCCAGAGCAGCAGCGCGCCGATCAGCGTTCCGGCGGCGACGGCGAAGCGCCCGGCCAGGCCGGCGGCGCTGGCTTGGCCGTTGATATAGGTCTGCAGGAAGCCCCAGGTGAACATCTGGATCGCCGGCCAATAGATCAGCTCGGCGATGCGCGGCCACGACGAGCGCAGCACGTAGAGATAGCGGGCGACCATCGCGCCGATGCGGCGAAGAGAGAGGCTGGTCATGACGCGCCGCGCCCGCGCGCAATGTCGAGAAACACCTGTTCGAGATTGTCGCGGCCATATTTGGCGATCAGCGCGGCGGGCGCGCCGTCGTCGACGATGCGCCCGGCCTTCAGCATGATCACGCGATCGCAGAGCCGCTCGACCTCGGCCATATTGTGCGAAGCGAGCAGGATCGTCGCGCCGCGCTTGCGCCGATAGTCTTCGAGCCGCGAGCGCACCCAATCGGCGGTGTCGGGATCGAGCGAGGCGGTCGGCTCGTCGAGCAGCAGCACGTCCGGCTCGTTGATCAGGGCCTTGGCGAGCGCAACGCGGGTCTTCTGCCCCGCCGACAGCTTTCCGGCTTGGCGGTCGAGAAAATCCTCCAGCGCGAGGCTTTGGGCAATCTCGGCGATCCGCTTGGCGGCGTCGGCGACGCCATAGAGCCCGGCGAAGACTTTCAGGTTCTGCCTGACCGTCAGCCGATGCGGCATGTCGACATAGGGGCTTTCGAAATTCATGCGGGCGAGAACGCGGTGGCGCTCGCGCGCCATATCGGCGCCGAGCACGCTGACCCGTCCGGAGGTCGGCAGGATCAGGCCCATGATCATGCCGATCGTCGTCGTCTTTCCGGCGCCGTTGCCGCCGAGCAGCGCCGTGGTCGAGCCAAGCGCAATGTCGAATGAGACGGAATCGACGGCGACGACTTTCTTGAACGTCTTGCGCAAGGCGCGCGCCGAGATCGCCGCGGCGACCGGCGACGCCGCGCCGGTCATGCTCGCCGAATGGATCGTTTCATTCACGCCGCGGGCGTCGCCGAATAAGGCGGCCGGCCGCTTTTGAGCGCATCGTCCAAGAGTTCGAGCCGATCCTGGCCCCAGAAGACTTCGCCATTCAGCACATAGCAGGGCGAGCCGAACGCGCCGAGCGCGATCGCCTCGACGCGGTTTCGGTCATAGGCGGCGAGAATTTCAGCGCTCTGAGCCGCCGCCAGAATCTTCGCGGCGTCGAAGCCGGCGTCGCCGACGAGACGCGCGAGAACCGCCCGATCGCCGAGATTGTCTTCGTGCTCCCAGATCGCCGCGAAAGCCGATTGCGCGAAGCCGGCCGGATCGCCTCCGGCTTGCACGATCGCCAGCACCGCGCAATTGGCGAGATTGGCGTCGAACGGCCAGTGCTTTGGTCGCAGATGAAACTTCAGCCCGCGCTTTTCGCGCCAGCGCTGCAATTCGACCATGCGATAGGCCTGGCGCGCCGGATGGCGCTTGGCGAGCGGCAGCCCGCCGGTCTCAGCGAAGACCTCGTTCAGCGCGACCGGCCGATAAGCGATGTCGGCGCCATGACGCCGCGCCAAGCCGACAAACAGCCGGTGGCCGATATAGGCCCAGGGGCTGACGAGGGAGAAGAAATAGTCGATGCGGCGAGACATGGCCGCGAGTCCTAGCCGCTTCGCGAGAAAGCGCCAAGCCTGGGCTGAAAGCGCCGCGATTGGGGACCGCGCCCAACATTGCGCCCACGGTGAAATGCGTAAATATTACGGACAATCCGCGCCGGGGCCGCCCTCTCTGAAATGCGCCGACGGCCCGGCCGGACTGATCGGGGGCGATGGGTCCAAAAAGCTGCGCAGCATCGTCCGCGCCGCGACAAATCGTGAGATGGAGCCGCTCCTTCGGTTTCGTCTTGTCGACTTCGGGCGGAGGCCGATAAAGCGACGGCGCGATTTGGGGATCTGGGTAATGGACAGCAATCCGCCCGCTCTGTCGCTGGCCGGCCAGGCGCAAAGCCCTCGCGCGCCGGGTCGCCCCCTCCCGGTTTCGTTCTGGGTCGGCGGTTGCATCGCGGCGGCGTGTGTGGCGATCGCGACCTTGACCATCGTACTTCCTGAAGGCTCGATCGCGGCCGAGTTCCTGCTCGACCACGGCCCACATTCGCTGTTCGCGCCGATCTATCCGCTGACAATCCAAAACCTTCTGCACGTGCTGACCGCCGCGGCGATCGGCGTCTTGCTGCACCGCTGGCGCCGCGTCCGAATCGAGGCGGGGCAATTGTCGCTGAAGCTCCTGCCGGAAGATGATCAGACGATTTTGCCGGTCGATCAACTCGGGCCGCTGCGCCGCCGCGTCCTCGCGATGAAATCCGGCGCCATGCTGCCGGAGCTGATCGACGCCGTCATTCTGCAAGTGATGACGACGCGGTCGATCGAGCGCAGCGCCGGCATGCTGACCGCCAAGCTCGATCTCCTCAGCCACCGCATCGAGCTCGACTACCAGGTGGTGCGCTACCTCGCCTGGGTCGTTCCGACGATCGGATTCATCGGCACCGTGGTCGGGATCGCGATTGCGCTTGCCGGCATCAACGACCCGCAGCATCTCGACCTGACCCGCATCACGAGCGGCTTGGCGATCGCCTTCTACACCACGATCCTGGCGCTGCTGGAAAGCGCGGTGATCGTCTTCCTCCAGAACATCGTCCAGACGCGCGACGAGATGACCCTCAACCGGGCGGCGGAATATTGCCTTTCCAACCTGATCAACCGCCTGTACGTGACTGAGGAGCGTTCGGCATGACGCTCCGGCGCGCCAATCGCCAGATCGAGGTCTTCGACGTCTCGCTGATGGCCGTCGTGACCAAAGCGATGGGCGCGTTCCTGGTGATCATGCTGTTGCTGCTTCCCTACTATACCGGCGCGCCGCCGAGCATCACTTCACCCGAGCAGGCGCGCCAAGCGGTCGCCGACGCCCGCCAGCGGATCACGGACGTCGTCCAAAGCTTCGGGCGCTTCAGCGAGGACCCGGCGGCGCTGCGGCGGCAATTGCAGGAGGCGCAAGCGGCTTTGCAGAAAGCCGACGACGCGATCCGCGAATTGAAAACCGAGCTCGATCAGGTCTGGTCGCAGTACAAAAGGCAGCAGCAGGATCTCGCCGAAGCGCGCCGGCAGGCCGAGCAATGGCGCGCGCAACTCGCCGCGGCCGAGCAGCGCGAGGCGCAGGCGCGGACGCAACTTGCCGGCGCGGCGCAAGCCTTGGCGCAAACCCGCGAAGAGCTTGCGCGGACGAAAAAGGAACTGGCGGAAACGCGGGACACGCTGCAAATCGCGCAACGGGTCGCCGCCGTGCTGCAAGCCAAGCTCAAAGCCGCGCCGGCCACGCTCCCCGCCGGAGCGCGGCCGATCGCGGTGCTTGATCTTGTCCCGTCGCGCCTTTGCGGCAATCCCGCGTTCCTGCCGGCGCTCGATTTCGTCGCCGCGCCAGGCGCGAAGACCGACCAGCCCGCGGAAACCGAGGTCATGCCGGTCGCTTGGCAGGGCCATGCCGCGAGCGGCGGCGCAGGGCCGTTCGAGAGCCTCAAGCGGCAGGTCCTGCGCCTGCCGGGCGGCCTCGGCCATTTCTTTCTCGCTGTAACGACCGACAAAGCGCCGGACCCTGCCGGCTGCGACCTGACCGGGCTGATCACGGTGATCGCCGCCGGCGACGCGCCGGACGGACAGGCGGCGATGCAGACCCGCGCCATGGCCTTCGAGCAAAAGATCGTCAATACCGGGCCGACTCTCGTCGCCGTCGTCGAGCGGAGCGAAAAGGCTCTGATGGTCCGGCCGCCGACTCCGATCGATGTCGCGGTCTGGACGACGGCGAGCGGCGGCCACGCCCCCGATCAGGCCAAGCAGAGCGGCGACGACTCTCCGCCAAAGCCGGCCGAGCATTCGCAAAATTCTCGTCCCGCCCGCGTCGAACGGCCATCGTCAGAGGCGCCGCAAACGAACGCCGCGCCTCCATGAGCCGCGGCCGAAGGAGAAACGAGCCGCAATGGCCAAGCTGATCCGCTGCGTCGAGGGCCATGTTTTCGACGCCGAGCAATATCCGGCCTGTCCGCGCTGCGGCCAGGGCGTCGAGATTGCGACGGTTGCGCCCCCCTCGCAAAGCGCGCCGCCCTCGAGCCCCGGAACCCGGCGAGGCATCGCCGCCGGCGCGGCGCTGATCGTGATTCTAGGCGCGGCGGCCGCCTACTGGGCGACGCGCCAGCCGCCGCTCCCAAACTCCGCCAAACCGACAGTGACGGCGTCGCAAGTCCCAAAGCCCAAACCGCCCGCCTTGCCGCCCCGCCCCGCGCCCGAGTCGCACGATCAAGCCTCCGTCGCGCCGAACTTGCCGAACAATGAGCCGGCTCCGTCGCCGCCCGCCGCTCCGGCGCCGCTCGCCCATTCGAGTTCCGTCCCGGCGCCGCCGCAGGCTGCGCCCACGCGCCCGACGGCCGAGCCGTTGCAGGCTACGCCTGCTCCCAGCGCGCCGGGCGCGCCTGACGAGCCGCCGATGGCCACCCCGGCAGGGCCGCAGACCGCGGTGAGGGAGCCAGCTCCGCCTCCACCGCCCGCCGTCCCAGCCTCCCCCATGGTACGGACTCAAGCTGCGCCTGCTCCCCAGGCTCCGAGCGCGCCTCCCCCTCAGCCTATCGCTGCGCCGCCAGTGGCGGTGAAGGAGCAAGCGCCGCCGCCAGCCCCGGTCGCGCCTGTTGAGCGGCCGCAGGCTGCGCCGGCTCCCCAGGCGCCGACCGCCCCGCCGCAGCAGCCCGTCTCCGCGCCTGCTGCACCGCAAGTCGCCGTCACCGAGCAGGCGCCCGCCACGCCGCAAAAGACCGGACTCGACGCAGCCTCGGCCGAGGCCGCCCTTGCCGGGTTGCAAAAGGCCGGTCCGCTCGGCCCGGCCTTGATCGTGCTGGCGCGCTATGCCTTCGGCGCCGGCCTCGTCGATCTGGGCAAGCCGCAGGCCGGCCTGCCGCTGATCGAGCGGGCGGCGAATGACGGCGTCGCCCGCGCCGCCGGGGCGCTCGGCCAGGGCTATCTGACCGGCTCCTACGGCCTGCCGAAGGACCTCGCCAAGGCGCGCGCTTGGACGGAAAAGGCCGCGGCGGCGGGCGAGCCGGAGGCGGCCTACGATCTCGCCGCGATCGAGGCGGGCGAGGGCGACGCCGCGGTCGTCGCCGCCGCGCGCGATCACTATCTGGCCGCCTATCTCGCCGGCTTCCCGGCCGCCTTGATGCTGGCGCGCAAAGTCAAGGCGGGCGACGCCGCCTCGGCCGACATCTTTCGCCGGCTCGGTCTCGACGCCGGGCGCCTGCCTTTGCCGCTGGCGACGGTCTATGCCGATCGCAATCGGGCGACGCTTGAGAAGACGCGCGAAGAGCTTCAACCTTACGTCCATCGCGTCGCGCTCGCCGACTATTATCTGGCGACGATGATGTGGAACGGCGAAGGCGGCCCGCAGGACCGGCGCGCCGCCGTGCCGTTGTTCCTGCGCGCGGTGAATTCCGGCTATACGTCCGGGCTGATTTATATTGCGGCGGCGATGCTGGACGGCACGATGGGCCGGACGCTGCCCTATGAGGCCGCCGTGGCCTTGACGATCGAGCAGGCCTATTCGGCGCCGCCGGTCATTTCCGGTCTGGTCCCCGCCGATCTCTATGCGCGGGCGCTCGAGCGGCTGACGCCGCAGCAGGCGGACGCGATCAAGGCGTTCCAAAACATGATCCGCGAAGCGGCGGCGCCCGGCTCGGCGCTCGCTGCGCGCAAGAACTGAGGCGCGACGATGAAACGCTGGCTTCGAATCTTCGCCGCAATCGGGCTCGTCGCGTCGAGCCCGGCCGCCGCGCAGCCCGCCTCCTCCGGCGCGCCCTCGCCGGCCGAACAACTCATGCCGTTCGAGCCCGCGCCCGCAACGCCCGAACCGGCGGCGCCGGCGCAGCCGCAGGCGTCCGCCGGACCGAACTTCAGTCCGACGCGAGACGTGACGGTGGAGTACCGATCGAAGACCGAAGACAGCGGCAAGACCGGCGCGGCGACCGAATATTTCTCGGCCGAGCTAGGACGCAAACGGGTCGAATTCGGATCGGGCTACTGGCTGATCGACGACCGGACCAATCGGGTCTTCGTCGTCGCGCCGCAATTGCAGACCGTCATCGAGACTTCGGGCGCGCGCGAGCTTCCCTCGGTCTTTCCGCCGGGCAGCAAGAGCAAGCGGCAGGGCCCGTGCGATGCGATCGCTGGCCTGGCGTCGACGAATTGGCGGATGACTGCGCCGAACGGCTTTTGGTCGGATGTCTGCGTCACCGATGACGGCGTGGTCCTGCGCATCTACGACGACGTCCGAACGACGGAAGCGGCCAAAGTCAGCTTTGGCCCGCTCGATCCGACAATGTTCGCGCCGCCGGCCAACTGGCGGCGCGTCGAAGCGCCGACGCTCGGCCCGACCCGCGACGCTCTCGTCACGTACAAGCTGCCGCCTGGCGCGCCGACCGCCGAAATGAAAGTCAGCCTGTCCTTCGCCAAATCAGAGATTCGATGGGACGAGGGCGAGGTCTTTTATATTTACGACCTTCGGAGATTGCAGGCCTTCGAAGTGTCTCCCCAGTCGAAAACCTACGTGACCTTGCCGCCGGCGCGCGCCACCGAGCGTGTCGGATGGACCTATGGCTGGCCGCTCGATCTACTGCGGCGGCATGCCGTGTTCACGCGTGGCGACAACGTCAGAATCGCCGGCGTCCCTTGCGCCAACTGGCATATCGTCGAAGCCTCGCGATCCAATTTCGACGCTTGCATCGCCAATGACGGATTGATGCTGCGCCTCGCCTCCAACGGCAAAACGATCGAAGCGGCCAACGTCGTCTATGCGCCGCAAACCGATTTCGGCTGGCCGCTCGACTACCGCGAGACA